>JAYZAM010000043.1:0-6640 GCA_036339715.1 Pseudomonadota bacterium
TCCAAATCTCGATCGCCGCTTCCGCGAAACCGAGAGCCAGTGGGCGCGCGATGAAATCGCAAAGTTCCAATCCGCCGCGGCATGTCCCACCTGCCTCGGCAAACGATTGCGCCCCGAAGCACTCGCGGTTCGGATTGCCGAGCTCGATATCTCAGACGCCGCGAGCTTCTCGATCCGGGAAGCGGGCGATTGGTTCGCCAAAGTGAATGATACCCTGTCGCCGCAGTCTCAGGAGATTGCCGGGCGCATCCTCAAAGAGATCAATGATCGCTTGATTTTCCTGAATGCCGTGGGCCTGGACTATCTTTCTATGTCCCGTTCCTCCGGAACATTGTCGGGTGGCGAAAGCCAGCGGATTCGACTCGCCAGTCAGATCGGATCAGGCCTCACGGGCGTCCTTTACGTGCTGGACGAGCCGAGTATTGGCCTACACCAGCGCGACAATGAGCGTCTCCTAGAAACCCTCAAACGCCTCCGGGATCTCGGCAATTCGGTCATCGTTGTGGAGCATGATGAAGACGCGATCCTGACCGCAGATCATGTGATTGATATGGGTCCGCGTGCGGGGGTTCACGGGGGGCAGATCGTCAGTCAGGGCACCGCCGCGGAAGTCATCGCAGACGAAAATTCGCTGACCGGCGCCTATCTTTCAGGCCGTGAGGAAATCGCGATCCCGCCGCGCCGCCGGGTGAAAAAGAAGGGGCGCAGCCTGACCATTAAGGGGGCAACTGGTAACAATCTGCAAGACGTCGATGTGACGATCCCGCTCGGCACATTCACGTCCGTGACCGGCGTATCTGGTGGTGGGAAATCCACGCTCATCATCGAGACCTTGTACAAAGCCCTGGCGCGCAAATTGAACGGCGCGAGCAAAGCACCTGCACCATATGAAAGTATTGAGGGTCTGCACCATCTCGACAAGGTGATCGATATCGATCAGAGCCCGATTGGACGCACGCCGCGGTCTAACCCGGCCACCTATACCGGCGCGTTCGGCCCCATCCGCGATTGGTTTGCCGGGCTACCCGAGTCCAAGCAGCGCGGGTATAAGCCCGGCCGCTTCTCATTCAACGTTAAAGGCGGGCGATGTGAAGCCTGTCAGGGCGATGGCGTCATCAAGATCGAGATGCACTTCTTGCCCGACGTCTATGTCACTTGCGACACCTGCCAGGGCAAACGCTACAATCGCGAAACCCTCGAAGTACTTTATAAGGGCAAATCGATTGCAGATGTCCTCGATATGACCGTGGAGGAAGCCGAGAAATTCTTCGCGGCGGTCCCGGCGATCAAATCGAAGATGGAGACGCTGAACCGTGTTGGACTGTCCTATATCAAAGTCGGTCAGCAAGCGACGACCCTCTCGGGCGGTGAAGCGCAGCGCGTGAAGCTTGCCAAAGAGCTTTCAAAACGTGCCACCGGTAAGACGCTCTACATTCTCGACGAACCCACAACGGGCTTGCACTTTGATGATGTCCGCAAACTGCTTGAAGTGCTGCACGAGCTCGTCGATACGGGCAATACGGTTCTGGTCATCGAACACAATCTCGATGTCATAAAGACGGCTGACCACATCGTGGATCTTGGACCAGAGGGCGGCGATGGCGGCGGTAAGATTGTCGCCGAAGGCACCCCTGAAGATGTCGCCAAAGTGAAAGCCAGCTGGACCGGAAAATTCCTCGCCGAGACGTTCAAACGCCAGGATGAACGGCGGGCGGCGACGAAACAGGCGCAAGCCAAACCGAAGGCCGCGAAGAAGCCGTCAGCGAAGAAGAAAACGGCCCCACGGCGTAAAAAAGCAGACGCCTAGAGACAGGCTTAGCGGTCTCGTCAGCATTGCGCGCTAGTTGTTTCCGAAACGGCCGCGCTGCAGGTCTTGCGAAAGTTGGATGTCTTCGGGCTCACCGCTTAGACGGTGACGATAGACTTGCGTGTTTTCCAGCACGCGCTGAACATAGTTGCGTGTTTCGCTGAATGGGATGAATTCGACCCAATCCACAGGATCAACTTCGCCAGCGCGCGGGTCACCATATTCATTGACCCAGCGCTGTGGCCGTGAAGCCCCAGCATTATAAGCGGCGGCGGTCATGATGTAGCTGCCATTGAACTGCCCAAGCAGCGTATCCAAGTGCGCGCCGCCGAGCGTCATATTGTAGCCTGGGTCGTCAGTCAGCCAACTGGTGCGATATGGCAGCCCCTGACGACGCGCTTCGAGCTGCGCCGTGCGCGGCACAAATTGCATCAGACCGCGTGCATTCGCGTGGCTGATCGCAGCCGGGTTCATTTCGCTTTCCTGGCGCGACAGAGCCAGCATCAGAGAACGCTCAACCTGAGGCTCACGCAATAATGGGTATTCAACCAAGGGATAAGCCGCATCCGGTGCGACTACGCCTTTCGCCAACCCGGCCTTTGCGCCACGCACGCCAATATCGGCATAGTGATATTCGCGCCCGAGATCGGCGAGCAGTTCAAAGTCCTGCGCCCGAGTGAGCTGGTCATCCAGATGATAAGCAAACTTCCGGAACGAGGCATCCCAGCCATTCTCTGCGAACAAGCGCATCGCTTTAACCAGAGCGCGGTCGTTGAAATTCTGCCGATCGGACTCGGTCACAGCGTTATCGGACGCGAGATAGATGGTGCCCTGCATCGCCTTTTCTGCGGCGAGCTGTCCATAATATGAGAAACGGTGCTGCGCGGCCTCGGCATAAGACATCTCCGCGGCGTTCGCATCGCCGAGTGCCTCATGGGTTCGCCCAATCCAGTATTTGGCGCGAGACAGACTGATCGGTGTCGTCACACCCGATTTCAGACTTTCAAAATGCTGCAAGGCGAGCGGCGCGTCGCCAATATGTCTAAGCGCAATCCACCCGGCCAGCCATTCGGCTTCGGCAAAATCTTTACCCCGCTCCAGGCCGTGTGATGCTGACAAGTCATAGGCCATGACCCAGTCACCATTTTTGAGGGCAGTGCGAACGCGCGGGTGTTTTGCTCTCCACAGACGGCTCCGACCCGCAGCTGGTACATCTTCGCCATCAATCCGCACAAGCAACGGAGCAACACGATCTGTCATTCGGGCGCGGCGGCGCCATTCCGCCCGATCAAACAGGAGACCGGGATGATTTTGCAGGTCGCGCGACACTGAATCGACCGCTGAATCGACCCCGCGAGCCCGCCGAATTAATTTCGAGCGCGCATCGACAAGAGTTTTCCAATCAGACGTGAGCAAAGGCTTCATACGCGCCGCAGCACTGGTCTGACGGGTCCACAAAAGGAAATCGGCGCGTTTGCGATGATCTTCCTGCGTGAGTTTATCCTGATATTTGGCGTAAGTCCGTTGGCTGACATCGCGCGTCAAGGTGCGACCATGCCAAGCTGCCCGCACTTCGATTAGCGCTTCGTCGCTTCGCCCGAGAGATTCCAAAGCTTTTGCATAAGTGATATGCCCTGCGCCGCTGCGCGCCCCGCCATGGGTTTCGAACCAGGCGACACGCGCCCGCGCATCCAGCGTCGAACCATCCATAAACTCTTCCGCACGAACGCGGATGGCATTGATATCAGGCCAACCGCCGAGACGGGTCAGAGCCCGGTCCATCTCATCGAAGGAAATTCTCGGATCACGCCGCGCACGATACCAGGTCAGGATATCGCGCGCCGTGGTATCGCGGATCTGTGATTCCGCCTGACGCACCTCGAACCAGTCGCTGCGGTCTACCGCCTGCAAGCCATCCCGCAGCAGCGCCGCATCCCGCGTCGCAATCACATCGGACGCCGCCACCAGCTGGGGCTTCAGGCTGGGTGTTGAAGGAACTTGCGCGGCGCTTGAAAAGGCCAGTCCTAAACTGGTCACGAGGCTCAACGCGGTCAAACTGATCAGACGATTTCGCATAGGCTTTATCAGTATCCTTACATTCCTTGCCGTTGATACATTCTGATTCAGGTTTATAGGCCGTATATTGTTCAAACTCTGGCAGTTTGTAGCCAGGCGCAACCCAAAGAGTATATCTGACAGATGTTTCATGGTTCTATTCCCGCACTCATTACCCCATTCAAGAACGGGGCCATTGACCGGGAAGCATTCGCAAATTTGATCGAACGTCAGATTGCGGGTGGTTCGACGGCCCTCGTGCCATGCGGAACCACCGGGGAATCAGCCACACTCTCACACGATGAGCACAAGGAAGTGGTCGAACTGTGCATTCAAGTGGCTGCCGGCCGCATTCCGGTGATTGCCGGTGCCGGATCCAATTCCACACGCGAAGCAATCGAGCTCATCCAACACGCCAAGACGGTTGGCGCGGACGCCGCGCTCGTTATCTGCCCCTATTACAACAAACCTGACCAGGCCGGATTGGAAGCTCATTTCCGGGCCATCGATGCCGCTGTATCTATCCCGATTATCTTATACAATGTCCCGTCACGCACGGCGTCGGACCTTCTACCAGAAACGGTCGCTACACTCGCAAAGCTTCCAAATGTGGTGGGGATAAAGGACGCAAGTAATGATCTTGGAAGAGTGTCATTGCAGGCGGCCTTGACCGCAGGGGTGCAGTTTATCCAGCTTTCGGGCGAAGATCCGTCTTCGCTTGGTCACCGCGCCATGGGCGGGACAGGGTGCATTTCGGTCACCGCCAATATCGCGCCGGACCTCTGCGCCCAGATGCATCAGGCATTCGATGAAGGCGATCTCGAGACTGCCCGCGCGCTGGATCGGCGTTTGATCCATATCCATAAAGCCAATTTCTTTTCCCCTTCGCCCGGGCCGGCGAAATATGTCCTCGCAAAAATGGGTTTATGCTCAGATGAGGTCCGATTGCCAATCGTGGGACCCGACGCGGAAACCGCCGCGCGTATCGAAGACGCCCTGGCAAAAACAGGACTGAGCTAGACCCGTGGCCAAGAATTCTCAAACAAAAGGCCGCTCGGACGGCCTGGTCGCTGAGAATCGGCGGGCGCGCTTCGATTATACTGTCGAAGACACGCTCGAAGCGGGTCTGATGCTGACTGGAAGTGAGGTAAAATCACTGCGCAATGGCAAGGCAAATATCGCTGAGAGCTATGCCTCACTCGAAGAAGGCGAACTTTGGCTGATCAATGCGGATATTCCGACCTATGAGGGTGCCAACCGATTTAACCACGCGCCGAGACGGAAACGAAAACTCCTGGTTTCCAAGCGCGAACGATCAAAGTTGGCGCAATCCGTTGAACGTGCGGGGCGCACGATCGTTCCCCTCAAACTCTATTTTAATGAGCGAGGCCTCGCCAAACTCCTGATCGGGATCGCGACCGGTAAGAAATCTCACGATAAGCGTGAAACCTCCGCCAAGCGTGACTGGCAGCGCCAAAAAGCGCGTCTCATGAAAGAGAGCTAGATCTCTCGCCGCAGCACTTGCGCATAGAAACGCGGATCAACATTTCCCCCGGTCAGAACGACCCCAACCGTCTTGCCTTTGGCGTCCTCCGGCAAACGGAAAAGCGCCGAGGCAAGCGCGACCGCGCCGCCAGGCTCCAAGACAATTTTCAAGTGTCGGAACGCGATGCGCATGGCTTCAAACGCGTGCTGATCGGAGACGACGCATCCGCCGGATAGTAATTTCGAGCCGAGAGCCCACGTATATTCTCCCGGTTGAGGGGTCAGGATGGCATCACATTCAGACCGGGTTCCCGGCGCATTGGTTTGAACCTCGCCTGTTTCAAGTGACCGTTTCCAATCATCATGACCAACAGGTTCGGCGGTCCAGATCTTCGTGGTCGGACTGGCTTTGCTCATGGCGAGAGCAATGCCGGTGATGAGGCCGCCGCCACCGGTGCAACAAATCAGATGATCCAAGCGTTGACGCCGCGCCGCGACCTGCTTGGCAAATTCGAGCCCGCACGTGCCCTGACCTGCGATAATCATGGGATCATCGAAGCTTGGAACCACAATCGCACCGCGCGCCGCCGCAATCTCCGCCGCAATTTCCTCGCGGTTTTCCCGCTCGCGATCGTAAAGATGCACATCGGCCCCATCGCTGCGCACCCCATCGACTTTCACTTCAGGAGCATCTGATGGCATGACGATCAGGGCAGGCATATCGAGCAGCCGGGCAGCCCGTGCGACACCCTGCGCGTGATTGCCCGATGAAAAAGCGACCACGCCATTCGGCCGTTGTTCGTCGGGAATTTGCAGCAACCGATTGGTTGCTCCTCTCAGTTTGAAGCTGCCCGTTTCCTGCAGACACTCGGCCTTTATCAGCAAGCGTGCGCCGGCGATCTGATCCAGCACGGCGGATTGTAAAACCGGAGTCTCGAGGACACGCGTCTTTATACGCGCGTGTGCGGCAACAACATCTTTATAAGTCGGGAGCGCAGAGATCATGTTCCGGCGCTAGACGGATCAAGCGAGACCGTCAATCTCGGACTGTCGCAATCAGATCCCGCACCCCGGTCGCAATCTCGGGATGGTCGAGGGCATGCGCCAGGACCGCTTCAAAATATCCGAGTTTCGAACCGCAATCATAAGGCGCACCTTCAAACTCATAGGCAAAGAATTGCTGCATTTGCATCAGTCTCGCCATGGAGTCTGTCAGTTGAATCTCACCACCAGCACCCGCACCCTGATCTGAAAGCAGGCCAAAGATTTCAGGCTGAAGAATGTAACGTCCGG
>JAYZAM010000044.1:0-4598 GCA_036339715.1 Pseudomonadota bacterium
GAGCTGTCGTTCAATCGAATTTGCCAACATTTCCGATACTGCTTTGAGCATTCCAATGTCGTCTCGAACATCGTCTACGTCAAAGCTATCAGGAAATGGCTTGCCAGCTTTGCTGATTGCGTCGTTGCGCATCATCATTGCTACAGCATCAGATACCCCTTCTTGGGCTGCATCGTTATCGACACAGAGGCTGAGCTTAATTTTTACTGTGGGTCCAAGGTTGGACAAAGCTTGGAAAGCGAGATCGAGCTTACCCGCGAGATCCTTGTAGATATCTCGTTGGTCAGCGCGTGAAGGGATATCACGAAACATCCTTCGAATCCGGCCATAGTTGCACGACCAATCGTAAACCGCCTCCTCGAATTCTTGAGGGGCTCCGAGCTCATAGCGTTGAGCCACTCGCATGACAGCTTCGGGCGATATTGGGCGCCAGACTGTGCGCTCGAAAGCGAGATTAGGAGCGCTATCATCGTTCTTCTTGCGTGGCATCCCGTACTAACCTCAAATGCGCTTTAGGTTCAGGTTTGGCTATAGTTAAGAACGAGCCAAACAATCCGTCCACTTCATTCGACGCGCGCCGGGTCGTGTCATCGGCGAGGTGTGCGTAACGTGCCGTGGTTTGCGCCTGAGTGTGTCCGAGGAGCCGGCCGATCATTGGAAGCGAGTGACCCGCCATAGCCGCGATAGAGGCATAGGTGTGCCTGAGGTCATGAATACGCACATCTTCGAGCCCTGCGGCCTTTCTGATGCGCCTCCAGGGCTTTTGCATGTCAGTCACATGCTGACCGTCTACAGCGCCAATGATGACATATGGGTTGGCGGGCATGCGGGGCAGGGTGCGTAGAATGCTCAGGGCGGTTTGGTTGAGCAGGACACGGCGTGGGCCGGTCTTGGCGTCGGGCAGCCAAATCACATCATCTCGAATGTAAGTCCATTTGAGTTTCTGGATCTCTGACAGACGGCAGCCGGTCAGAAGGAGCAGTTTGAACGCGGATGCAACATGAAGAGTTTCAGTGCCATCCTCGACCGCCTGATCAAGCACACGCCACAGGCGATCAATTTCGTCTGGCGCGAGAAAGCGTTCGCGTTTGTGCTCTTTGTATTTCGGAACATGGCGGGTCGGGTTGGTATTGTCGGGGCGAAGGCCCCAGATTTCCGCAAGATTGAACATCTTTGATAAGACGCCAAGCACGCGGTTCGCCTGGTACGGCTTTTCTCTAAGGCTGTGATGGAGCTCAGCGACGTCAGGACGCGTCACAGCCATCACACGGAGGCTTCCTAGCCTTGGTTTGATAAAGAGCTCACAGGCGCGTCTGTATTCGCGCTGCGTGGTGGGTTTGCAGCGAAGGGCAACATGTTCGTCGAGGAAGCGGTCGCACAGGGCAGAGACATTGGGAGCTTTGCGTTCGCGCTGGCGGTCACCTGAGGGGTCTTCACCCTTTGCGATCTCTCCAAGATGCCTTCGGGCCAATTCGCGCGCCTGCTCTGGGGTGAGCGCTCCGAATTGGCCCAAAGACATCCGGCGCGTCCGGCCATTTTGGCGGTATTGAAGGATGAATGTTTTGCGGCCTCTTGGGGAGCAGCGAAGTCCAAAGCCACGCAGTTCGCTATCCCAGAGAAACCGCTCGGAGGATTGAGCGGTCAGGGCCTTAGCAGAACGGATCGTGATCTTCGACATGGGCTCTAAAAATTTGGAAGCATATTGGAAGCAGATTATCGGGTTTCAGCGGGTCGCTTCCGTGACACTTGGAGTCATTGAAGTCAAATAAAAATTATTAGAAACAGATGCTTATGCCGCTCAAATGACGCTTCGGGACGCAGCGTGAAATGGGTCGAGACGCTCTCATAACCTGAAGGTCGTAGGTTCAAATCCTACTCCCGCACCCAATAAGCCCCTGATTTCCTTTCGGATTTCAGGGGTTTTATTTTGGGGGAATACCCTCATTCGCGGCTTCAACGCCCACACCCCTTGTGCCCGCACGCTGATCTTGAGAAGGTTGCATACGGGAAGGATCGAGGGTGGAACAATGATTAGAATATTTAGCGCCGAGGCACCGGCGATACAGGCCATAGCTGGAATAGCGCTGATGGCCGGCATCTCGGCCTGCGCCACGCCCCCGCCGGTCAGCGTCGACGCCGTACACCAAAATGCCATTGTCCTTGATGCGCATGCCGATGTCGCACTGCCTGAGACCTCGCCGCTCTACTTGGGACCGGACGGGCAGTCTAAAGTCTCGCTGGATAAGCTGGATACTGGCGGCTTTGATGCGGTGATTATGTCTCTTGCGACGGGGCCAAGGCCGCGCACGCCCGAAGGCCGAGCTGCAGGCGCCGCTGAGGTCGCTAACAAGTTAGAGACCGTGCAGGCGCTGGTCGCAGAAAACCCAAAGCGGGTGACCCTCGCGCGGTCGGCGGACGAGGTGCGCTCTGCCAGCGAGATGGGGCAGATTGCGATTATTCTTGGCTTTCAGAACGCGCTGGGCCTTGAGCGCGACGTGTCACGCATAGATGCGCTTTTCGCCGACGGGGTCCGGCTCTTCGGACTGACGCATCTCGGGCATAATGATTTTGCCGACTCCTCACGCCCGCTCTTCATTGCAGAGACCAATTCTTATGAACCAACGGAAGAACACGGCGGGCTTTCGGATCTGGGCCGCGCAGCCATAGAGCGGATCAATGCGCTGGGTGGGCTGGTTGATGTCTCCCAAATGTCAAAAGCCGCCACGCTGCAGGCCATTACGCTTTCAGAGCGTCCGGTGATTGCGAGCCATTCAAATGTGAAGCAACTGTCTGACGTCACCCGAAATCTGTCGGATGAAGAAATCGATCGGATCGGTGAAACGGGAGGCGTGATCCACATTACGCCATTCAGCGCCTATCTGGTTGATTTGTCTGACCCGGATTTGCTTCGGTCCATTCGAGAGGTTCGCGTCGCGGCCGGTCTGCCAGAAACCTATTCCTATCCGTACGAACTGTACTGGGAATTGGAGACGGACGAAGAAAAACTGACTTTCCTAGGCAATATGCGTGCGCTTGTCGGGCGCGAAGATGTTGCCCGTATGGTGGATCATATCGATTATGTCGTTCACCGTATTGGCGTTGATCATGTCGGCATCGGGACAGATTTCAATCATGGCGGCGGGGTCGTCGGGTTTGAAGAAGCAGACAGCGCTCAAAACGTGACGGCTGAGCTCTTGAGGCGAGGCTACACCTCTGAAGAGGTCGAGAAAATCTGGGGCGGAAACTTTCTGCGTGTCTTCGACTTATCAACGCGCTGACGTATCTGCGGTATCAAGTTAACGCGACCGCGCAAATTTTCGGCGGATTTGCACGCTGAATTCACCATAAGCTGCTAACTGAGGCTGAGAGGGGTGCAATGGTTGGGACAAAGCCATGCAAGATCACTTTTTGGCGCATTTTAATGTCGCGCGGCCTTTGGGAGCTTTCAACGTTCATCTGGACGAAAGCAAATATTTCTTCAAACAGCTTCAGGGCCTGTTTCAGCGCGAGCATTTGCATGATGGACTGTTATGGCACCGACAAGGCATGCGATCCGCCGACGGGCGAGAGCTGAACTTTTTCGAGATCGCCGGGATCAATACTGAAGGCACCGCCAATCCGCATATCTATACGATTGCGGGATGGCGCAGCGCCAAGGACGTGCATGGATTTGCCTATCGTGACCCGCAGCATATCGAAAATATGAAGCGTCTTGCGCACTGGGTTGATCGGTCCGAAGGCCCAAACATGGTGATGTGGTGGGAACGTACAGATGTGCGTATCTCGCTGGATATGGCCTGGGACCGCCTTCAGCGTCTACGCCGCGATGGGGCAGGGCCGCACGCGTTCTCATTGCAGGAACGTTTCGATCCGCCAGGCCTCGCGAGCGTCGCCTAAGTCAGTTCGTTGACCAAAAAATCGACCGTCGTTTGCCGAACTGATCCCGCTGGTGGCGAGTGGACAGATCAAGACGAAGATCGACTCGCGCTATCCATTGTCGGAAATCAAGGAGGCCGTGGCGCGCGCGTCAGAAGGTGGACGAGACGGCAAAGTGCTGCTTACCCCGAGCTAACCTTCCCAAATTGTGTATCAACCGAGGCGGAGTAACGTCTCGGTTGATCCGTTTTTGAGATCCGATTGATTGCAAGTCTTCACTGAGTTTAGTCGATCGGCCCGGTGACGGCTTCAATACAGGCCTTGAGGCCATTTAGCGTGATAGGCTTTTCAATATAATTGTTCATACCGAATTGCTGACCCTGGCTAATAACGCCGGGGTCTTTCGTGCCCGTGATCATGATAAATCCGGTGCGTTGGGATTTCGGGTTCTGCCGCATGCTTTTGAGCAGCTCGAGACCATCCATGTTCGGCATATTATAGTCGGAGATTACAAGGTGATAGGTGGTGTTCTCCAGCACACCCATCGCCTCTGCGCCATCCGTGGCGGCATTATAATTCTTGATCCCCATTTGCTGCAACGCATTGGTAATCAGCCCACGACTGGTCGCGGTATCATCGACAACCAGAATACGAAGTTTCTCTTTCAAAGACAAAGTGACTATCCCGAACTTGCAAGGTGAATAGACAATACTGATTGATTT
>JAYZAM010000045.1:0-4518 GCA_036339715.1 Pseudomonadota bacterium
CTGTCGCCGGCGCCGACCGATTGAGGTTGCTGGATAATATCGGGGTGCAGGACTGCCTGAACTTGCTCAGGTTCGCCCTTCAGCCAGGGGATGATCTGACGCTTGCCGAGATCCTTCGGGGTCCCTTTTGTGGCCTGACGGATGATGACAAGCATCTCTTCGTGCTGGCTTATGGGCGCCCAAAAGGTGCAACTTTGTGGGATCAGTTGAGGGCGACCACTGAACCGGCATTTGCGCAGGCGCGATCATTCTGCGAACGTTTGTTGGCGCATAGAGATTTACCCGCGTTCGAATATCTGACGCGGGCTTTGACCGAACGCCTCTCTGATGGATTAAGCGGTTGGGACCGCCTGATCCAAAGGCTCGGCGAACCTGTACGTGATCCGGTTCAGTCGCTCCTCTCAGGCGCGCTTGGTTACGACATGTCCAAGGCGCGAAGTCTGCAAGCCTTTCTGGCGGAGATCGAACAGCAGAACGCAGTCTTGAAGCGCGAACTGGGCGAACCCGAAGGCGCTGTACGCGTGATGACGGTCCATGGCGCAAAAGGGTTGCAGTCGCCGCTGGTGATTCTGCCTGACACAACCGGTGCCACCAAGCCGGTTAGTGAGGCCGTGTTTGTCACCGATGAGGGCGTGCCGCTTTACAGCCCGTCATCTCGAACAGACGCCGCGATGACCGCGCAGCTCAGGATAGAAGCCAATGCTGCAGCAGAGCGGGAATCCCGCCGGTTGCTCTATGTTGCCCTGACCCGGGCTTCAGATCGGATGATCATTGCAGGGGCCGGCATGGCGAACGCCAAAGCAGGATATGCAAAATCCTCCTGGTATCGCTGGTGTCTGGTGTCCATGCGCGCTTGCCTCGGGCTCGACGCGTCAGACGAGGCGGGCGCTGAGCCGCTGTGCTATGGTCCCAAAATCCCGGCGGTGGCGCGTGCGCGTCCCGTGCTTGAAGCGTCGAAGTCAACGCCCGACTGGCTCAAGCGTATGGCACCCGCGCCGCAGCCACCGCAGCGTCTGGCGGCGCCGTCGCGGTTGAGCGAAGACCAGTCAATGGTCTTAAAGCCCTTCGGCGCGGCGCGAAGCGCAGCCCTGCGGCGCGGACGCCTGATCCACGGATTGCTACAAACCCTGCCGGAACTCGCCACAGATATCCGCCAGGCTGCGGGGCAAGCGTTTCTAGCCAAAGAACCGGATTTGAGTGAAGCCGAACGCCGCGAGATGCTCGACGCGGCGATGCAAACTCTGGAACATCCAGAATTCTCGCAGATCTTTAACAAAGACGGTCGCAGCGAGGCGGCGATTGTCGGGAAGCTGATGATCGGCACGCCCGCGCAAGAGCGTCTGGTCAATGGTCGCGTTGATCGCCTGATCATTCGCCCCGATCAGATCTTGATTGTCGACTATAAGACCGACCGGCCGGCGCCGGAGACTGCCCAAGGCGTTGAATTTTCTTACCGCGTTCAAATGGCGGCCTATCGGGCAGTCTTGCAGGATATCTATCCCGACCGACCCGTGAGATGCGCCTTACTCTATACAGATGGACCGCGATTGATCGAACTGGAGGGTGACGATATGTCAGAATCACTAAACCGTGTTCGCAGCAGGGTTTGACGCGCTAAAAGAGTCCCTATTTTATGCCGCACGCTAGAATTAAAGGAGGTCACTATGGCCGCTGAACATATTACCGATGATAATTTCGATGATGCCGTCGCCAGCGATACGCCGGTTGTCGTAGACTTCTGGGCAGAATGGTGTGGGCCTTGTAAAGCCATGGCGCCGCATCTCGATGCGGTTGCAGACGAAATGAGTGGCGAAATCAAAGTCGCTAAGATCAATGTTGATGACAATCCAATGGCTGCGTCCAAGTATGGCATTCGCGGATTGCCGACGCTGATGATTTTCAAGGAAGGCAAGGTCACGGCCACGCATCCGGGTGCCATGTCAAAACAGAAAATCACTGAGTGGATCAAAGAGAACACTTAGGATTGCGGGCGATTGATTGCCCCGCGCATTAAACATTCGAGAAGCCCGTGGCCGACCCATGGGCTTTTCTTTTGTCCGGAGCGTTCAGGCTTATGATTTCTCGGTCAGCCGGGCGGTCAAGCGATCATAACCGACAGTGCGCCACATTGGGCCATATTCTTCGGTGGCGGGGGTCGCCCGCAAAATCTCTATGCCAGAGACCAGGTCTGAGAGGTTGCGAATGAAGCTCCGCAATAAAGCGCGCGCCTGCATTGCGCCTAAGCAAGCATGATGACCGCTGCCAAATCCGACATGGGGATTGGGGGCACGCGCAAGATCAATCTGCTCCGGCGTCTTGAAAATTTCAGGGTCATAATTCGCGGCAGCCCAGCAAAGCGAGATGCGGTCTCCAACGGCCCTGTTCAGGGCCTGATTTCCTCGCGTGCAGACGCGGCCAATATGCGTCAACGGCGAGACCACTCGAACGCTCTCTTCTACGGCTAGGTTTATACTGCGGGCGCTCTCCGAGGCCTCACGAAGGGCGGTCGGGTGCTGGGCAAAATACGCGACAAGAAATGTGATCGTATTGATCACTGTGTCCCGGCCGCCGGCAAAAACCAGGTTGGCCATTCCCAGCTTCTCCGCATCTGTCAACGAGCGTCCACCCAGCTCGAACAAATGCAAGGCCGTGAAGAAGTTTTCTGGATCCTTGCCGTCTGCGCCCGCCTCGATCGCGCGGACGAGATAAGTCTCCAGGTCTGCGCCTTTCTGCTCCGAATCGTCGCCATCGTGAAAAACATGGGTCCCCCAGCCGATCCAGGTTTCCGTCTCTGTCTGTGGGACGCCGAGCAGCAAAGCCAGGGCGCGGGATTGTAAAGGCAATGCCAGGTCGCGGACGATTTCTATCTCGGATTTTCGCAGGCCGATCTGTAAGGCTGTCCGCACCAGAGACTCCAATTTTTCGAGATAATCTGACTGCATCGGTCGACGGAAGATGGGTTCGAGCAATGCGCGGTAGGGGCGATGCTGAGGAGGGTCGGTTTCAATCGGCAGCTGGCGGACGCTGCGTTGGCTTTCTTCGGAGGGAATCGGAACTCGAAATGGGGCGTCCGAGCTGTAATCCTGCCAATTTTGCGCCGCCGCGCGCACGCCCCGATAGGTCAGAAGCATGGAAATCGTTTCATCGCCAATCTCGACTTCGACATGGTCGCTCTGCTGGCGCGCGTGTTTGAATGCATCGGTTGCTGAACAGGACACGGATCAGATCTCACATGTGGGGAGTCGACTAGTCATAAGAATGCAAACGATCACAAAAATACAAGCTGGTGAAGAGTATAAATTTTGTGATGCCAATCAAATATGGCGCAACCAAACCCATTCAAAATGAAAATTAATGCAAATCAATTGCGGACTGTATCACCTTTACCGTATGCTTTGGAAAATAGGGCCTGACAGCGCCCTGACGGAGGAAACGATGATGAAAGCTGGTTTTGCGGGATTGGGCCTGTCGCTAGTGCTGGTGGGCTGTCAAAATGCTCTGCCCAATTCAGGGCCTGAGGAGGCATTTGATTTTGGTGGGGTCTATGAGGACACCCATGCTGGTGAAATCGATCGAACCGTGATCCCACGACGTCCAGACGGGCCGCCGAACGTGGTGCTCATCATCGCGGATGATCTTGGCTGGCCCTACCTTGGGTTTCTGGGTGACGAGAATGTATTGACGCCCAATATGGACATAATCGGCAATGGCGGCGCCGTATTTGAGGTTGGGCATTCTACGTCCAATCATTGCCGGCCGACGCTCCAGAGCCTGATCACCGGACTCTACCCGGTTCAGTATGAGCGCCAGGCAAACGAAATCGCCAGCGATCAGATGCAATCTGTCCCCTTGCCTGATGGCGTCGATACAGAGTTTGAGCGGACCATATTAAGACGCCAGTATGAGACGGCGGCGATCGAACAGTTTGCGACCTTACCACGTCTTATGGCCGAGGCCGGATATGTGTCTCATCAAAGCGGCAAGTGGTGGGAGCAATCCTACGCGCATGGTGGCTTCACCCACGGCATGACCGAAACCTGGAATTGGCAAGATGCGGTGGATCTCGGTGACCGATGGTTTTTCACCTTCATGGGCGGACGTGGCAATGAAATCGGGCGCAATACGATGGCGCCGGTCGAGGATTTTGTACGCGAGCATGCCGAACAGCCCTTTTTCCTCTGGTATGGTCCAGCGCTCCCGCATACGCCGCTGAACGCCCCGGATCGCTTCTTTAAATATTATGAGGATCGCGAGGATCTGTCAGAGTCGGCGAAACTCTACTACGCTAACATTGCCTGGTTTGACTGGGGTGTTGGTGAGCTGCTGGATACACTGCGTGAGGAGCGCGTGCTCGACAATACTTTGATCGTTTACGTCAACGACAATGGATGGGAGCAGGCGGCAAATGTTGAGTATTCTGATAATCATATTACGCTTGCCAATGGCGGCCCGCGCGGCAAAGGGTCATTCTTCGAAACCGGGTTTCGCACACCGATAATTTTTTATTGGAAGGGACAG
>JAYZAM010000046.1:0-9240 GCA_036339715.1 Pseudomonadota bacterium
AGTAACCCGCACCGGCCCCGACGAAGCTTCGATAATCAAACCCTGAAAAGGCGTCGCTCTCGATGGATGCGCGCACATATCCGAACACATCCTCGGTCCAGAGCGTATCCATTTGATAGGATGTGCCCCAATTCTCCTGCGTTCGCTGCTGATTGGCGCTGCCAAGGTTTGCATAAGCCTCCAATCGATGAATTCGGGTTTTGATTTTGGCACTGGCATCGATCCGCGCACCAAGAACGGAGGTTTCGGTATTGCCTTCGGTATATGCCGCGTTGGCGTGAATACGGCCTTCGAGGTTTTCTAAGAAGCTATAAGTAGGTGGCTCGGGCGGCTGCGCCGTGATCACGTGCGGGGCGACCGTCAGGGGCTCAGACGGCTGCTGCAACTCTTCGACATAGGCCTCAATCGCCGCTTCATGGGTCGGATAGGCAAGCTGCGCCGCGTTCAAGACCGCCTGCAACTGCGCTTCATCTTCCAAGCGCACCGCCGCCGAAATCATTCGGCGAACACCATCCGGAAGCGTCAGGATCAACTCCTCTGAAACGGGTTCGGATGTTAGGATTGCCGGAACCGCCGCAAAGACCGCTTCGATCATGTCTTTTTGTACTCACGCAAATAATCAATGCGCCCACGCAGAGGACGGGCGCCACCCCATGTCGTCTGACATTATTTTGTTTGCGACATCCTTAACGGCCAGTCGTTTCTAAGTCCGCGCTTGACTCTAAGGCTGGCGCCGCGCACCAGACGCGCCATGGCACAGGTAAAAATTTGCGGCTTGAAAGATACGGCCCATATTCGCGCCGCCGCAGAGGCGGGTGCGGACTGGGTTGGCTTTGTCCTATTTCCCAAAAGCCCGAGGAACTTGCTGAGTGCGGGCGACGAGGGGCTCGATGAAGTCATTGACCTGTCAGAATTTGCTCAGGAACTTGGCCTCCTTTCGGTGATCCTTCTGGTCGATCCCGATGAAGACCTGTTCGAAGATGTCCTTCACAATATTGAACCGGACGCCATCCAACTGCACGGCAAAGAGAGCCCAGAGCAAGTGGTGCGCTGGTGGCGCGATTGCGCCGGCATTTGCGAGCTCTGGAAGGCCGTGAGCGTTTCAAGCGAGAACGATCTCGAAGAGCTCGATCAATGGCGCGTCGATCGTTTGCTCATTGATGCAGCTCCGCCGAGTGATGCAGAGGCCCCGGGCGGCAATGGCGAGAGTCTCGACTGGTCATTGCTGGACGGCTTCGAGCCAGGCGTGCCATGGCTTCTGGCCGGCGGCCTGACGCCTGAAAATGTCGAAGAAGCAATCCTCGCGACAAATGCAGCTGCGGTCGATGTGTCCTCTGGCGTTGAACGTGCGCGAGGCGTAAAGGACGAAAATCTGATCCGGGCGTTCATTGACGCCGCTAAATCTGCCTAGAGACTGAAACGATGGACTTGAGAAACACCTGGGACCAATGGCCTGACGAGAATGGGCGATTTGGCGACTTTGGCGGGCGCTATGTGGCGGAAACCCTGATGCCCCTCATCTTGGATCTCGAACAAGAGTATCGAGCGGCCAAGCAGGACCCAGCCTTCGCGGCACAAATGGACGATCTCTGGGCGCATTATGTCGGTCGCCCGAGCCCGCTTTATTTTGCCGAGCGACTCACCGAGCATTTTGGCGGCGCAAAAATTTATCTCAAGCGCGATGAACTGAACCATACGGGCGCCCATAAAATCAACAATTGCCTTGGCCAGGTCTTGCTGGCGATGCGGATGGGCAAAACCCGCATCATCGCGGAGACCGGGGCCGGACAGCATGGCGTGGCCACTGCGACTGTCTGCGCGCGATTTGGGCTAAAATGCGTGGTCTTTATGGGCGAAACAGATGTTGAGCGGCAGAAGCCCAATGTCTTCCGAATGAAGCTTCTCGGCGCAGAAATTGTCCCGGTCTCTTCTGGCACAGGGACATTGAAGGACGCGATGAATGAAGCGCTTCGGGATTGGGTGACCAATGTCGAAAACACATTTTATTGCATCGGAACGGCAGCCGGGCCGCACCCCTATCCCGAACTGGTTCGCGATTTCCAGAGCGTCATCGGCAAAGAAGCGCGCGCCCAAATCCTCGAGCGAGAAGGTCGCCTTCCGGACGCCGTCATGGCCTGTATTGGAGGTGGATCCAATGCGATTGGGCTGTTCCATCCCTTTATCGAAGATGAAGGGGTGCGCATGATTGGCGTCGAAGCTTCAGGTCATGGTATCGAAACCGGACAACATGCCGCCGCCCTGAATGGCGGCGCGCCGGGCATCCTGCACGGTAACAAAACCTATCTCTTGCAGACCGATGACGGTCAAATCGTCGATGCGCACTCGATTTCCGCTGGATTGGATTATCCTGGCATCGGGCCGGAGCATAGTTTTCTGCGTGATACAGGACGGGCGGAATATCTCACCTGTACTGACAATGAGGCTCTGGAAGCCTTTCAGCTGTGCACCCGTCTTGAAGGTATCATTCCAGCGCTTGAACCGAGCCACGCTTTAGCCCGAGTCGCCGACGTCATTGAGACCTTGGATAAAGACGGACTGCTGATCCTCAATATGTGCGGTCGCGGCGATAAGGATGTCTTCTCTGTTGCTGAGGCGCTTGGCGTAGATATGTAATACATCTAATTCGATAGATAATTACTTTTCTATCTATTTTCATAGATTTCTATATATCTATGAACATCAACAGATAATAAAGATTCTATCACTTATGATAGAGCGATGGATAATCGCTCTGATTACTATCTGCTCCTCGCGGATTTGAAAGCATCGAGCCGTTTCTCGGCTGAAGCGGGCGAGGCAACCATGTCGCGTCTGCTTCCAGAGCTCGAGTACCAAAACCAGCGCGCGGCGGCAGACTTGGTCTATCCGCTCGAGGTGAATTACGGAGATGAATTCGCCGGGCTGTTTCTGCGTCCGGGGCTTATCCATAAGATCGTATCAGAAATCCGGGACATGCTCCGCCCAGTTGCCGCATTCCGTTTTGTGGTCGCACGGGGGCGCATTGGGTATGCGGGTGGGAGCATTCGCGAAATGGGCGGCCCTGTCTTCGAGACCGCTGCGATTGAACTAAACCGCCTCAAGAAACGTAAGGACTATGCCGCCTGGTTCATTTCAAATGACGCCACGAACGCAGCCCTTTCAGCGATGACCAATGCGGCATTTTCATTCGTGGACGAGATGACCGACTATCAACACGCTGTTTTCTTACTTCAAAAGGCTGGCCTCAGCGGCAATGAGATTGCCGAAAAACTCAGCAAGGATGCGCGTTCGGTTTCGAACGCTAAGAAAACCGGGCGCGCCAAGACGGTGATCCAACTCGAGACCGCGATAGATGCCATGCTGGCACAACTTGACCTCGATTAAGGGTCGCGCCCTGCCCCGCATTCTGACATTCGTCTGCAAGAATATGACTTCAGACGGTTCCGCTAGTTGACAGCTGAACGCAGACGCAGGAAGTGGCGTGAATGTCTACACAAGACCTGACCCTTTATCGTATCACCTGCCCGCGTCAGCGCGTCGCCCGAGCGATTGCGGATGAAGCGGTTGAGATGCGCATTGCCGCTTGCGCGAACATTGAGGGCCCGATGGCGTCGACCTATCGTTGGAAAGGCGTGGTTGAGCAGGCCTTCGAATTTATTCTGTGGCTCAAGGCACCGACCGCCAATTTCGCCCGCATTGAAGCGGTTGTTGCGAAGCATCATCCTTATGATGTCCCCGCGATTGTCGCTTTGGGGGTTGCGGAAGTGAATGCGCCCTATGCGGCCTGGGTCGAAGACAATACGGATACCGAATAAATGCCGACTTCCCGAATAGTATCGCGCTTCGAAAAGGTTAAGGCCGAGGGACGTGCCGCGCTGGTCGCCTATCTCATGGGTGGGGATCCGGACTTGGAATCATCGTATCAGGCGCTGTGTGCCTTGCGCGATAATGGTGCGGATCTAATCGAACTTGGCGCGCCGTTTACGGATCCAATGGCGGATGGCCCCGCCATTCAAAAGGCGGCGCTGCGCGCGCTCGCCAACAAAACATCCCTGAAAGACGTCTTGGCGCTCGCAAAACGCTTTCGCGAGGACGATCAGGAAACGCCATTGATACTGATGGGCTATGCCAATCCGGTGCATACACTTGGATATGAAGCATTCGCCAAAGCCGCAGCAGACGCCGGCATTGACGGCACTATTTTGGTGGATCTACCGCCAGAAGAAGATCAGCCCATTCGCGATGCCTATGCGGAGCATGACCTGTCGGTTATTCGCCTCGCCACGCCGACAACAAACGAAGCACGCATGGCCAAAGTGGCTGAAGGTGCGAGTGGATTTCTTTATTATGTCGCGGTGGCGGGCGTGACCGGCGCTGGCTCGGCTGACCCGGAAGATATTCGCGATGGGGTCGAGATGGCGCAGCGTGTTTCGGGTCTGCCGGTCTGTGTGGGCTTCGGCATTAAGACTGGCGAACAGGCTGCGAAAATGGCAAAAATCGCCGACGGGGTTGTCGTCGGATCTGCTTTTGTGGAACAAGCAAGACTTGCAACTGTGGCCAAAACGCCACAAGTTACAGCAGAGCGAATGGGTGAGCTGGCCCGAGAGTTGAGTACGGCGTTGAGGGATGGAGCGTCGGCTGAGTAAAGTCTGGCAACAGACAAAGGGATATTAAAGTCATGAACTGGCTGACAAATTTCCGCACACCGGGTCTGAAAGGCCTTCTGTCTGGCAACAAAAAAGATACGCCGGACAATCTCTGGGTGAAGTGCCCGGTCTCCGGTGAGCTGGTCTATCGATCTGATCTGGAAGAAAGCTGGTATGTGACGCCAGCGGGTGCACATTTGCGCATCTCGCCGCGACGCCGGTTTCGCCTCTTCTTCGACCATGAGCGCTGGGAACCGATCCCATTGCCGCCGGTTGCGGCGGACCCGCTAAAATTCAAAGACGACAAAGCCTATCCGTCTCGCATCAAGGGCGCAAAATCCAAGATTGCCAAACGTGACAAGGAAGAGGCGCCTGATTCAGGGTCTGTTTCTCCGATCGCGCAAGACGATTGTATGGCCGCGGCCTTCGGAAAAGTGAACGGTATTCCGACGGTCATTCTGGTACAGGATTTTGCCTTCATGGGCGGCTCGCTCGGAATGGCAGCAGGCGAAGCGTTTATCGCAGCCGCTCAGATGGCGGTTGCCCGTAAGGCAGCTTTTGTCATCTGCACCGCGTCAGGTGGCGCACGGATGCAGGAAGGCACCTTGTCGCTCATGCAAATGCCGCGTTCGACCCTGGCCATTCAGGAAGTCAAAGAAGCCGGATTGCCTTATATCGTGGTCTTGTGTGACCCGACATCCGGCGGCGTTTCGGCGTCTTACGCCATGTTGGGCGACGTCCACATGGCTGAGCCTGGCGCGATGATTGCGTTTTCTGGTCCTCGCGTAATTGAGCAAACCATCCGCGAGAAGCTGCCAGAAGGCTTTCAACGGTCTGAATTCCTACGCGCAAAGGGCGCCGTCGATATTGTCGTCGATCGCCGGGAGTTGAAATCAACTTTGTCGCGGGTACTGGGGCATTTGATGCCGACACGGAAAGCCGCGGAAAAAGACGTCTCTACCGTACCGGTGCAGGCGCCATCAGCGGATGCACCTGTCCCTTCGACCGACAAGGCTTAAGCCACAATGTCAGCGACGCTGGACGCGGCTCTGGATCAGTTCGAGGGCCTGTATCCCGAGACAATTGAACTTTCGCTGGGCCGAATCCTCGATTTGCTCGATACACTGGGGCGTCCGCAAGACAAGCTGCCGCCAACCATCCATGTCGCCGGAACCAATGGCAAAGGCTCGACCTGTGCCTATCTGCGAGCAATGGCCGAGGCGGAAGGGCTTTCTGTCCATGTGTACACGTCCCCGCACCTCGTGCGCTTCAATGAGCGCATGCGTCTCGCGGGTGAGCTGGTCAGCGATGAGGCGCTGATTGGGTGGCTTGATCGGGTTTATGACGCCCTAGACGGACGCCCGATCACGCGTTTCGAGGCGACCACGGCTACCGCGTTTCTGGCTTTCAGCGAAGTGCCAGCCGATTTGCTGATACTTGAGGTTGGGCTTGGCGGGCGCTTTGATGCCACCAATGTGATCACAAACCCTGCGCTGAGTGTAATCACCCCGGTTGATTTCGATCACAAGCAGTTTCTCGGCTCAGACCTCGCCAAGATTGCGGGCGAGAAAGCCGGTATCATTAAGTCAGGTCTACCTGTGGTCACAGCGATTCAGGCCCGTATATGCGGCGATGTCATCCGCGCGCGCGCCGAACAGCTCAAAGCTCCGCTTACCGCGCTCCGCATGGAGGATATTGAAAAGGTGCCCGAGCGCGTCGCGCTACCCGGTACGCACCAGCGCTACAATGCGGCGCTCGCAGGGCTTGCCATGCGCACACTCCAAAACCCCAGCATCAGCGATCCGGCGATCTGGGACGGGGCGCAGAATGCAGAATGGCCGGCGCGCATGCAAAAGCTTGATCCCGGCCCGCTCACTGCCCTCGCTGACGGCGCTGAAGTCTGGCTCGATGGCGGTCACAATCCTCATGCCGCCACAGCGATTGCCGAGCTTCTGCGCGAAATGGGCGGGCGAACAGTGATGATTGCGGCGATGATCGCCAGTAAAGATCATGGGGGTTTCCTCCACGCCTTTAAGGGCGTGATCGATCGCGTCTACACGGTGCCGAACGCGCCAGGTCACGCAGGTGCAATGCCCAACGAACTGGCAGATACCGCGCAGCAATATTTGCCTGAAGCGCAAGCGCACGCCTCGCTGGAAGAAGCCCTGGTCGCCGCTACCTTGTCGCAACCAGACCGCATTCTCATCGGCGGGTCACTTTATCTCGCCGGGGAAGTTCTAAAAAAGAACGCACAAACGCCGCGCTAGGCGTTCTTGATCGTCAAACCGCCATCTACAGGAATGACCGCACCATTCAGATAGGACGCTGCCGGCAAGCAGCAGGAGAGCGTGATATGCGCGACCTCTTCGGGAATGCCATAGCGCCGGATCGGCACGCGGCGCTTGGCAAAGATGACCTTATGTTCGTCGGGAATTTCAGCATTGATATTGGTCTCGATCGGCCCGGGGCAGATGGCGTTACACGTAATGCCATCCCGGCCAAGATCTGTGGCCATCGCCCGGGTCAGTCCGATGACGCCATGTTTGGCCGCCACATAAGGACCGTTGCCTGGAGTCGCGCCGAGACCCTCGGTTGAGGCAATATTGACGATACGCCCGCCCGTCTCGGTTTTCATCAGATAGGGTAACGCCGCTCGTATCAGTCTCTGATGCGCGGTCAGCATGACGTTGACGCTGTCATGCCAGATCCCTTCATAGGCCTCTTCAGATGGATGCGCGAGACGGGCAAATCCAGCATTATTGATCAGGATATCCAGCGCGCCGAACGCTTCAACCGTCGCAGAGACAGCCGCCTTTAAGGCATCGTGATCTGCAACATCGAGCCGCAAGGCGCGCACATCGTCTAACCCCTCGGCCCGAATTTCTTCCGCCACAGCTTCTGCGCCTTCACCGTTCAGGTCGGTGGCCATCACTTTCGCCCCTTCACGGGCGAACAGATGCGCAGTCGCGCGGCCCATCCCGCTCGCTGCCCCGGTAATCAAAACGGTTTTGCCGGCAACCGAACGCTCAAGATGTTGATAGGGTTTCATAAGGGCCTCCCAGTCTTATGCTCGAAACGCTAGCGTCTGAGCACCAGAAGAAAAGCCCCGACGCTGGGAGAGCCTGTTTCTGTATTTATTGCGATGAGGTCGGCGAACCCCGTACGATCCGGAATCCGATATGAGATGTGCCATAGGCAAGGTCCTGAGCCTGCCGGGCGGCCGGACGAAACCGGTAGCAGTAAGAGGACGCACACAGATAGGAGCCGCCCTTAATCGTTCCGACAGCAATTCCAGGCTGTGACAGATCGAGGCCCGCATCTCCAGCGCGTTTCCGATCGATTTCTGCATGCGTTGGCGAATATGGCGTCGCAGTCCACTCCCATACATTGCCGATCATATCATGCAGTCCGAAACCATTCGGCGGATAGCTTGCGACAGGCGAAACGCCGGCAAAGCCATCATCCTCAGTATTCACAACCGGGAACACACCTTGCCACGTGTTCGCCCGGTCTTTCAGGGCTTTGTTCTCGGCCTCTGTCCATGCATAAAGCTCGCCCTCCAGCCCGCCACGTGCCGCATATTCCCATTCTGCTTCGGTTGGTAGCCTGCCGTCCGCCCAGGCGGCATAGGCCATGGCATCATCTCGCGTCAGATGCGTCACGGGATGGTCGGCCGGCAAGGCGTCGCTGCCGGGGCCGGTGGGCGCGCGCCAGTTCGCCCCTTCGAGCCAGCGCCACCAGTTGAGATCTCTCGGTCTCACGCCCTCTACGGGTCGAAAAATTGCGGCGCCCGCGGGCAGGTCAATTCCGGGGCCTCCCGGATCACTTGCCGCCCAGCCGCGCTCTGCTCGGGTTATGTAACCGGTGGCTTCGACAAATTCCGCAAATTGCCCGACGGTGATCTCAGTCCGGGTGATTTCGAACCCATCGATACAGGTTTCATGTCGCGGCGCTTCTTCGCGATAGACACGGCTTTCGCCCATCTGAAAACAGGCCGGCTCGATCGTCACCCAATCCAGTGTTTCAGGCGCCGCTTCCGCTCGGAGACCAAGAGCGAAGGCGAATAGAAGCAGCCACCCCGACTTCACGACGGCGCAGAGCCTTCATAAGTCCGCCGCCACGCATCGATATCCGCTTTGAAGGCCTCTACGCGCTCAGAGTGGGCCAGTGAAGCATCAACCAACTGACCGGGATCATTGTTCAAATCATACAAGGCGGTTTCATCCGTTTCGGGGAGCCAGACAAAGTGCCAATCGAGATCCCGGCGATAATATCCGCCAAGCGCTGAGCCCATGTGATCATCTGTCGTGGAGTTTGGATTGCCCCGAAAATCCGTTCCTGCTCGATGTTGGGTCATCCGTCCGATGAAATACTCCCGCTCGCCCGCAAGCGAGTCCCCTGAAATTTTCGGCTTCAGAGAATAGCCGGGCAAACCTTCCGGTGACATGACGCCAACATAGTCAAGAATGGTTGGTAGAATGTCGATTGCACTGGCGAGGGTTTCGCTGTCACGCATGGCTGTGATCTGTCCCTTCCAATAAAAAATTATCGGTGTGCGAAACCCGGTTTCGAAGAATGACCCTTTGCCGCGCGG
>JAYZAM010000047.1:0-13489 GCA_036339715.1 Pseudomonadota bacterium
TGCGGAATGGATCAATCCGCATTCCAAATGGCGAGGTGACGCGTGATGGAATCCCGATCGGCTGCGCCAAGGGAAGATTGTCGACGAGCTCTTCAAAATAACGGGCTTCTTCCATTCGCGCGGCAACTTGCGCGACGCGAACGGCGAAACGTTCTTCTTCAGGCGTGGCAAACTCGCCTGCCATCAAGCTCGAGAAGCTCACCACAGGGCCGCCCATAATTTCGCCGCTTGAGATACGGCCAGCGCCAACTTTGGTGAGCTGCAAAATACCGCGCGCTGCTTCCGCGCGTTCAACCGCCATTTCTTCGATACTGTCGAGGAAGTGATCTTGCTCGCCCCGGATCTTGCTCACGTCCCCGCGCAGACCAACTTGCGGAAGACGACTCTCTACACCGGCGAAACGCTGCGATTGCCGAGCGTCTGCCTCATCGATCGAGGCTGTCACCAGGAGGGATGCTGAGTTTCCCCTTAGCGCCGAAACCTCCAATTCTCCGCCAGTCTGTAGGGCTTCGAGCATGGTCGCCAGTGTTTCGTGGCGGCGTTGGAATTCCAATGTTGCGTCCTGGAACGCTTCGGTGCGCTGTTCCAGCTGAGAGGTTGAGAGAGCTTCCTTGGCGCGCAGGTCCTGAACCCAGCGCTCCAGTCGGTTGACTTCACTTGCTGCGGAGCCGGCTGAAACAGTCTTCTGGCCGAAGACAACGGTCGCTGATGCAAAAAGCGACCACCCAACGAGGGCAGCCGCAGCACAGGTCAGAATGATTTGTTGGAGCGGAGAAATCGTGAAGTAGCGAACCGTTCCACCACTTCTGTGGTAGATCTGCCGTTCGGGGAACGCACGGCGGACAAAATCAGAGACTTTCCCAGTCGATTTCATTCTACGCACCTATCCGCAGGTAAGACTTCGCCACCATTTGGGGAATGCCGTCGTCTTGATTGGTGATGACTCACAGTAACCTCATTGTGATCGAGACGAAAAGCCCCCTTGTGCGGTTTTCTGCCGGAAAACTAGCCGTCAGGGGTAAAATTCGCCTTAAAGTGTTTTCATTTGACGAATCATGCATTCAAAATTTCCGATGTCGCCTCAAGAACTGCTTGAGCATGCCCTTTCACCTTAACCTTTCGCCACACTTCAGCGATCTCGCCATTGGCGAGAACAAGGAAGGTTGAGCGTTCGATCCCCATATATTTTTTTCCGTACATATTTTTTTCCACCCAGACGCCGAATTGCTCACACGCGTCACTCTTTTCGTCGCTGCCCAAGACCACCGTCAGGTCTTTTTTCGTCTTGAAGTTTGCGTGACTTTTCAAGCTGTCCTTCGATACCCCAATGATTTGAACGCCGAGTGCTTCAAATTCGGGCTTGAGTGAAGAAAAATCAATCGACTCGGTCGTGCATCCAGGGGTGTTGTCGCGCGGATAAAAATAGACGACATGTGCACTGCCTTCAGGTGCACCAAGATTGACGCTTTCTTCATCGCTTACGGGAATTGTGACGCTGGGTGCTTTGTCGCCTTTTTCTGGTCGGTTTGTCATGGCATATCCTTGTTTGTCTGGCGGGACAGAGCCCGGTTGATGTGCTGCGAGGCAGAATGTTGATTACTTGGAGAAAATGACTTGGTTCGCCAGACCACGAAAGTCATAATTTTAGAAACCCTCGGTGTCTTCTCACTGGTTGTGATGGCCATAATCGGCGTGCTCGCTTTTATGCTGGCGAGCGGGCCGGTTGAGCTGGGCATCTTTCGCGATGACGTAGAACGCGCGATTTCGCGGGCAAGAGACGGGCGTCCGGTGACGGTCGAACGGTTGACTTTGCAATGGTCACCGTCGGAGCGGCGGGTCTTTGTGGTCGCTGACGGTTTGTCTCTAAAAGACAGCAACGGACAGGAAGCAGGGTTCGCTAGGACAGCGGAACTGACGCTGGATGCCGGAGATATTCTGCTCGGCCGGATAGAGCTGTTGCGGGCAAACCTGAATGATGGCTGGATCGAGGTGCAGAACACCGCCCCAAATAGCTGGTCAATCGCCGGGGATCCACTGCCTGAGATTCGAACCGCGGCCCCACCGCGAACCCCGGAAGAGTTTCTCAATCGAACCAATTCCATACTCACGGATCTATTGAATGCGCTGCAATTCATAGACAATTCTTTTGAGCTCGAAGATCTCGCTTTCTCGAACCTAGATCTTCGCGTGATCGATGATCATCGCGAAGCGATTGGAACGATCTCGCAAGCGTCGGCGCTGATCTCGCACCTTGAAGGCGATCTCTCTATCCAGCTTTCAGGCGACGGTCAGGGCGTTGGGTTGCCGGAAATTTTCGGACTCTCGCTCGATACCTACGGTAATTATCAGAGCATGAAGGCCGTTTTCGATGTTGGGGTCTTGCCGATCACCGACCTTGCACAGCGGTTTGGACTGACCGGTGTTGAGGAGAGCGATTTGCGCCTCGGCACGTCGTTCAATGCGGAGGTTTCTCGCGGTACGGGCCTCAGCCAGGTCGGCCTTGTTGTGTCCCGAGAGTCCGGCGCTTTGAAACTGGACGCCATCGACCAAACGATCAGCGATCTGACTGCGTCACTCTCTTATATTCCGGCAGAAGATCAAATCCGCGTCGACTTTCTTCAGCTCGCCTCAGATCGCATGACAGGACGGCTGGAAGGAGCGCTCACCAACGTTCTGGCGCAGAACGCTCTGCGGCGTCTGGAGATACAGTCAGATGCGGTGACCCTGGATTTTACCGAACGTTTTGAAGCGCCATGGCAGATCGAAAACCTCGTCGCATCTGCGACCCTATCGGACGATTTCACCGTCATTTCAGTGGACGATTTAGAGGCTGACCTTGATGATGCGAGATTACAGGCCAGCGGCGAGATCGACTTAAATGTCGAACACGAACCCGGTGAAATCCCATTTACGCTGGATGTGACAGCCGAGTTGGTGGGGGACATAGGCAAAGACACGATTCTGGCATACTGGCCGGTGACGCTGGGACGCGGCGCCCGCAACTATGTTATTCAAAATCTCGAATCTGCTGTCGCGACCGAAGCTACGGCGCTGGTCTCCATCAAACCTGATAGTCTCGCGGGCGGGTTCCTTCGCGAAGAGGATTTGGCGGTCAATTTCTCGTTCCGAGACGGTAGGGTTCGGTTCTTGAGCGATATGCCACCGGTCGAGAATGCGGTTGGGACCGGGCGGGTCGGAGGCAACAGTCTCGACATCACTTTGATTAGCGGCACGTATGACGATTGGGTCCTGCAATCGGGCGCGGTCGCTTTCCCGACCTTCAATCCACGCGGTGATCCTTTCACCGTAACCGCCTACGGATCTGGACCGGCGGTGAGCGTATTGCGGCAATTATCGAACTCGCGATTGCGCTTGCAGGAACAGACAGGGTTCGACCCTGAGCGGGTCAGCGGCGAGGCGACCGCCTCATTCAAGCTCACACGTCCAGCGCTTAGCCAGGTTCCACTGGAAGATCTTTTGATTGAAGTGCGCGGCCAGATCAAAGATGCCGGCCTGACCGGCGCAGTCGGGCCGTTCGATTTAACCGAAGGCACCGTCAATGTCGATGTGACCCTGCAGAGAATGATCCTTACCGGGTTCGGAAATATGGGCAGCTCGCCCGTTCAGTTTACTTGGCGGGACTCGTTCAACGATGGCGGGGAACCTGCCGACCTCTCAGCGACAGCGGTGCTGACTTCTGACTTGCTGAACGTGTTCGGTCTTGTCGGTCGGGCCTATCTGACCGGTGAAGTTCCAGTCGAGATGCAGGGTAAGATTGGCGCGGCTGGACTGCAAACCGGGACATTCGCCTTCGATCTGAGCGATGCCCGCATCGATCTCAGTGAGATCGATTGGGTTAAGCGTGCCGGTCAGACCGCGCGCGCGACCCTAAATTACACGGGAGATCTGAGAGAGCAGGCGGCTGCACTTCGCTTCACAACCGATGATGCCACGCTGGAAGGAGATTTGCGGCTCGGCAGTGATGGGCGATTGCAATCGCTCGATCTGGAGCGGTTTTTCATTCAGAATTCGATCGACGTGGCGGGGAGCATCGCGCGCACACAGACAGACGGGTTCAAAATTGAGCTTGATGGCGCTTATTTGGATATCTCAGGAATCCTTGCGGACCTTGGCGGGCTCGGGGCTGTTGGCGATAGTGGCGAAGGCATAGACTTGAGCTTCTCAGCGACGGTGGACCGCTTACGACTGCGCAGAAATCTCGACCTTGTTGGGTCTTCACTCTTGCTCCAGGTTTCCGAGACAGACGGGTTTCAGACCTTGAACGCGAGCGGCAATACGGTCGCGGGAGCGACGTTCATTGCGAAACTCGACAATGAGGGCGCAGACCAACCATTCGCCCTAGAACTGAAAACGAATGATGCCGGCTATCTCGCGAGCGCGTTTTTTGGCGTCGATTTCATCGAAGGGGGTATCCTAGATCTGCGCGGGGCGCTGGCCACCCAGACGACGCCTGCGGAGCTAATGGTCACGGTCGAGAATACCCGACTTACAAACGCGCCTTTCTTCACACAAATTCTCTCATTGGCGTCTCTGCGGGGGCTAACGGATACGCTGGCGGGTGACGGTGTTCTGTTTTCTCGCATCGAGGCCCCGATCACGATTGGGGGTGGGCGTTATGTGATCGATGGCGGGCGTGCCAGCGGTCCCGCCCTTGGGCTTACGGTGAATGGCTGGGTTGGAACGGACTCTAACGGCGTCGATCTTGATGGCGTGCTGGTGCCCAGCTTTGGGGTAAACTCCATGTTGGGCGGGGTTCCGATCATTGGCGACCTGATCGTCGGACGACAGGGCGAAGGGATCTTCTCGATCACCTATTCAGTTTCAGGAACGCTTGAAAAGGCGCAGGTCGCTGTAAATCCATTGTCGGCGGTGACGCCCGGAATATTACGGCGGATCTTTGAAAACCCGTCAGACACCTCGATCCCGGAAGCGCTGCCAATCGACCCCAACCTCAAGCCTCCGACTGAAAAACTGCCGGAACTCCCTGACGAAGAAATCCTCTCTCCGACGCCAGGAAGTGACGGTTAGCCTAAACCGGTTTTACGAGCGCGATCCGCTTCTTACCCACCTGGACTTTGAACGCATCGACGTCTGTCAGCACCGAGGTCCAATCATGCGTTTGGTCGACGGCGATTTTTTCGTCGTTTACCCGTACCGCGCCTTCATTCATTTTGCGCCGCGCTTCCCCATTTGAAGCGACAAGTTCGCCAGCTCTTAAAAGCGCTGTCGTAGTTGGGCCGTCAGCGAAGTCTGCCTTGGCAATCTCAAAGGTCGGAAGATCGGCGGAGACACCACCGCCCGCAAAAGCTTTGCTCGCAGCGGTCTCTGCCTCCCGCGCGGCTTGCACACCGTGCAACATCGTCGTTGCTGCATTGGCGAGCGCAATTTTAGCTTGGTTGATCTCTGCACCTTCCAGAGCCTCCAGCTTGGCGATCTCGTCCATTGGGATGTCGGTGAAAAGCTTCAGGAACCGCCCGACATCGGCGTCTTCTGTGTTGCGCCAGAATTGCCAGTATTCATAAGGACTGCGCTTTTCTGCGTTCAACCAGACAGCGCCGTCGACGGTTTTGCCCATCTTCGCGCCGGACGCTGTGGTCAGAAGCGGACTGGTCAGGCCGAAGCCCTGCTGGCCATCGGCTTTATGGATCAAGTCTACACCGCCAAGAATGTTCCCCCACTGGTCAGACCCGCCCATTTGCAGGAAGCACCCATGCCTCCTGGAGAGTTCCAGAAAATCAGAGGATTGCAGCAGCAGGTAATTGAACTCGAGGAACGTGTAGGGCTGCTCATTTTTCAGGCGACGCGCCACAGTTTCCTGTTTCACCATCGTATTGATGGTGAAGTATTTTCCGATGTCTCGCAGGAACTCGATATAGCCGAGCTTATCGAGCCAATCTGCATTATTGACCATTACGGCATCGGTCGGTCCATCGCCGAAGGTGAGGTAATTGGCATAAGCCTTTTTGACGCCCTCAGCATTCTTGGCGATTTGTTCTTCGGTCAGGATCGGGCGCGATTTTTCTTTGTCAGTCGGGTCGCCAATTTTTGATGTGCCACCACCGATGAGAACGATCGGTTTTCCGCCTGCCTGCTGCAGACGGCGCAGCATCATAATGCCGACCAAGTGACCGACATGCGCGCTATCGGCGGTTGGATCAATGCCGATATAAGCGACGGGAACGCCATTCGAGCAGTAGGCATCAAGCTCGGCTGTGTGGGTGGCTTGCTTAATGTAGCCGCGTTCCTCTAGCGTACGCAGAAAGTCGGATTTGTAGTCGCTCATCACATTCGTCCTTCGTGAAGCGGCGCGGTTAGCATGGGATGGCGAGGGTTTGAACACTCCTACGGAAAAATTTGAGCCAATCTGGGTGGCAGGCTTCATGTCCGGCACCTCTCTCGATGCGGTTGATGGGGCTCTGATCCTGACTGATGGCGAACAAGTGCTCGATTTCGGACCCACGATCGAACGTAAATATACGCCCGAAGAACGCGGCGTTTTGCAAATGGCGACACAAGCCGCGCTGGACTGGAATTGGCGGGGTCCTCAGCCTCAAGCCACCTTCGATGCGGCGCGGAAAACGGTAGTGTCCAGTCATGCCGCGGCTTGGGACATGCTGCGCGACGTCGCCTCCGACCGCGATATTGCTCTTGTCGGCGTGCACGGGCAAACCGTCCTGCACCGTCCGCCAACCACTTCTCAAACCGGAGCGACCTTACAACTGATCGACGCGCCCGCACTGCAGGCACACCTTGGACGTCCGCTTGCTTTTGATTTTCGCAGCGATGATGTCGCCGCCGGGGGGCAGGGCGCGCCGCTCGCGCCGATCTATCACGCTGCCTTACTCGCCCGGGAAACCACGGCGGCGGGTGTGGTTCTCAATCTTGGCGGCGTCGCGAACATCACAGCCTGCCTCTCGGACGGTGATATGCTCGCATTCGATACCGGGCCTGCGAACGGTCCGATAGATGAATGGGTTGAGGGACATGATGCCGGAACCCATGATCAAGGTGGACGGCTGGCGGCGTGCGGTCGTGTCCATGAAGGGCTTCTGGCGCAGCTCCTTGAGCATCCATGGTTTCAGACACCACCGCCGAAATCGCTGGATCGATATGATTTCAATGCCAGCATGGTGCGGGGGTTGTCTCTGGAAGATGGTGCCGCAACGCTGACCGCTTTTACCGCGCGAGCCGTCGAACGCGGGCTTGGCCATCTCCCTGAACAGCCCGACCGTGTGATTGCGTGCGGCGGCGGTCGTCACAATCCAACCTTGATGAAGATGCTGGCGGAGGCCGTGCCATGTCAGGTGCTGACGGCCGAGCAGGTCGATTGGCGCGGCGACTCGATTGAAGCGGAAGCATTCGCCTTCTTGGCGGTTCGAACCTTACGCCAGCTGCCGATTTCGTGGCCCAAAACGACAGGGGCGCCCACACCGCTCACGGGTGGACGCCTCCTGCGATAGAGCTAATTTTGTGCTTATCCCTGAGGGGTGTTGTCTTCCGGCTTAAGCGGAAGCGCGCGCGGGATCGGAGGTTGCCGGCTGCCCGCCTTAGCGGCAGCCGCCTCGGCTTCGCGGCGCAGCTTTTCTTCATCTTCGATCAGGCGGCGATCGACATAAGCCGAACAGATATCGATCAGCTCGTCATGCTTGTTCTGGAAGAAGTGGTTGGCACCGGGAATGCTTGCGCGTTCAATCTCTTCACCCTTCTGGATGCGGACCTTGGTCAGGGCGCGTTCCACGTCGGACGGTTTTGAGATGGCGTCGCTCTCGCCGGAAATGATCAAACCGGACGCGGGACAGGGCGCCAAGAAACTGAGATCATAGTGATTGGCCGGCGGCGCGATGGCGAGGAAGCCGTCAATTTCCGGGCGACGCATGAGAAGCTGCAGCGTGATCCAGGCGCCAAATGAATATCCGGCACACCAAACATAGCGCGGGCTCTCTGTCAGATTTTCCATATAATCGAGCACAAAGGCGGCATCTTCGAGCTCGCCCACGCCCTGATCGTAGACGCCTTGTGAGCGACCAACGCCGCGCGTGTTGAAGCGCAGGACGCCGAAGCCTTTCTCCTCAAACATTTGGTACAAACGAATGGTGATTGGATCTTGCATCGTGCCGCCAGCACGCGGATGAGGATGCAGAATCAAGGCGATTGAGGCTCCCTCATACGGGGGCGGTGTGTAACGGGCTTCGATCCGGCCCTGCGGGCCTTGAATGAGCATTTCTGCCATGGCGTTCTATCTCGCGGTTCAGCGCTAAATCTAGGTTGAGCGCGGGCTATAGCGAATCTCGAATGGCAAATGCAAATTTTTCTGCAGAGCGTGGCGCTGAATGCTATATGCGCGCCATGATTTATGCTGATTACAACGCAACGGCGCCGGTGCGTCCGGAAGCGAAAGCCGCGATCCTGGCGGCGCTGGACGTGGGGGCCAACCCCTCGAGCGTGCATGCGCCAGGGCGCGCGGCACGCAAGTTGTTGGAAGTAGCGCGTGGTCAAGTCTCAATGGCGATTGGTGCCCGAGCGCAGGATATCGTGTTCACAAGTGGCGGCACCGAAGCGAACGCCCTCGCGCTAAACGGTATTGTCGCGCAGCTTGAGGGGAAGTGCACGCTTCTGATTTCCGCGATCGAGCACGAGGCGGTCACCAAGAATGCCGGGTATGCGGGAGTGCCGGTCGAGACAGCCTATGTAACCGCGCACGGCACATTAGATCTAGATTGGCTTCGTGACCGGCTCGCGCGGTGGGACGAGGGGCGGGATGGAACACCAATCCTGGCATTGATGCTGGCCAATAATGAGACGGGCGTGATCCAGCCTCTAGCGGAAGCTGCTGCATTGGTTCGTGAGGCGGGTGGTCTGACCCATTGTGATGCGGTGCAGGGGCTGGGCAAAGTCATGGTCAATGTTGGCTTGCTCGGGGTGGATTATCTTGCGCTCTCTGCTCATAAGGTTGGCGGACCTCAAGGCGTTGGTGCGCTCTGGGTGCGGTCCGGCGCGCCGCTCAAACCGGTTTTGTTCGGTGGCGGACAGGAGCGATCCTTAAGGTCCGGGACAGAGAACCTCTCCGGGATAGTCGGGTTTGGAGCCGCAACAGAAGCGGCAATTCGGGACCTGCCGAAATTGCAGGCGCTCGCGGCTCAGCGAGATGCGATGGAGGCCCGGTTAATGTCTGAGGCAAACATCACGGTGTTCGGAAAAGACACCGAACGTCTGGCGCAGACCTCTAATTTTGCCATTCCCGGTTTTCGGGCCGAAACGCAGGTGATGGCGATGGATCTTGGCGGGGTCGCGATTTCATCCGGCTCGGCCTGCTCAAGCGGTAAGGTCAAACGTTCCCTGGTGCTGGCTGCGATGGGCGCTTCCGACGATCTCGCCGAAAGCGCCATTCGCGTCAGCTTCGGGTGGGGGACGCAGCTGAGCGACTTTGAGGCGACCGCAGATGCATGGTTAGAAGCCGCGCGCCGGACGGTTTTAAGGTCCGCTTGAGCCATTTGTGGAATACGATTTCGCTGAACCTCATGTTCATCATCAGACGACCGTATGGCCTTGTGAGCGGGTTGAGCGCCAGCTCATTTGGTAACATCCGTATTCAATGAGCCACAGCCGCCATAGATCTGGACGTTAAGCCGACCTTCCTCAAACTTTTTTGCGGTCAGGAACGCGGTTTTGTCCCCGGCGTAGGATGTACCGGCATTAAATTTAATTGTGTACTTGCAAGCCGGGTTCACAGAGATGTCGAACGACTGATACGAACGCAGTGGGCCTTTATATTTCCGTTTATCCTTGGTGCAGGCGCCATCGGTGGTTTGCTGAACAACTGTCACATTCTTCATATTCACCTTCGCTTCGTTTGCGATTGTCGCAGTTTTGCAATCCACTTCGCTAACGCAAAAGTTCTTAGTCGGATCGGCTGAGGCGGCTCCGACCAAAACAAGGGCGATGATTGATGGGGGAAGTGTTTTTTGCAACATGGTGTAGGGGGCTTTCCTTGCGGCAGTAGCGCTATTTGATCGACGCTTTCAAATCGCTGCATTCTCCGTGGAGCATGACTTCCGACGCGCCGCTGCTGAACTTGTCAGGGGTGAAATAGGCGGTCTTGTCGCCTGTGCATTGCGACACGGTTTTGAATTTTACTTTATACTTGCAAGCCTTGTTCACCCGCACCTGATATTCCACAGAGGGTGCCATTTCTTGTTTTATTGTCCGGTCGTCTTTGGCGCAGGCCCCATCGGTTGGTTGCTGAATGAAATTGACCTTGTTCACAGTCGCCCCTGACGCATTTGATACATTTACGATTCTGCAGTCAGCGCTGGATGACGGACAATAATCTTCGACCTGCGCGGCGGCAGATCCGGCGAAAGTGATAGCGAAAAGGGAGATGGAAACGACTTTCTGAAGCATCGATGTGGCCTTTCTGGGGCTGGCTGATGCGGGCGATGTTCAAGGAAGACTGCGTGATCCTCCACTGTCATGTGTGACAGCGAGCGAGGCGTTATTGCGCACGGGTTTTTGCTCCTAGACACGCTAAGCCACCACTGGAAAGCAGGACTTAAAACGTGCGTTGGTACGTTCGAACGTTCAGTGTTCCGCAACCGCCTTCGAGGGAGACGGTGTTCTTTCCGTTCAACATATTCGAGGGGGTGATCTTGCCCTTTTTGTCGCCTGAGCAGCCGGACGTCGTTTTGAACTTGATGTGGTAGCTACACTTTGGGTCGACCCGGATGCTATAGGATTGTTGGACCGGTAAGTTCTTCGAGATGTTTCGTTTGTCTTTCTGACAAGTTCCGTTGGTCGCGTGCTGCGTGACGGTCACAGATTTTACCACAACGGTCGCAAGATTTCGAAGATTGACCCGCGTACAGTTGCTGCCTTCTTGGCAAAAATCAGACTTTATTTCCGCTGTAGCTGTCTGCAAAAACGCAACGGACGCGATCGATAAAAAGAAGGCTTTATTGGACATAGGGTGACCTTTCTCATCAGGGCTAAGGCCCGTATTGATGAAAGGCCGTGATCGTTACCACTGTCAGGTGTGGCAGCGTTCGGAGCGGTTCACTAATATTTGTAATATCCGACCTCTGTCTTCAGGTTTGTGCACTTACCCTTCAAAAATACCGTGTTCTTATTTTCTGCGAATTTGCGTGCGGTCATATAGGCTGTTGAATCGCCTGAGCAGCGCGATTTGGTTTTAAAGCGAACCTTATATTTGCAGGCGGTATTCACTTTTATCTGCAGGATGCGTTGATCAGGAATATTCTTGGTGAATCTGCGGTCGTCCTTTGTGCAGCCCGCTTCATTCGGTTGCTGGATCACGTTCACCGCCTTCGCGGACACACCTGATTGGTTGAACAGCTTGAGCGTTTTGCATGTTCCGCCTTCGGGCTGGGTCGCAGTGGTGCAAAAATTGGTGTTGGCGTCTGTCTTAAGCTCGGCCGTTGCAAGGCCAGACGAGGCAAGAGCAATAGCCAACCCGGCGAGGGTTTTGAGAAACATATCGACTCCTTTCAAATCGAGATTTTCAAATCAGGCTCCCGCAGACCCGAGCCTGCCGCCACTGTCAGGTGTGACAGCGCTCGCCCCTTATTCCGACCAGAAAAAGGTTGAGCTTCAGCGCGGAAATGCGCTTATTGCGAGCAACGGATTTTGGGAGGTCCTTATGAAGACGCGTGCCGCTGTGGCGTTTGAAGCCAAGAAGCCTTTGGAGATTGTCGAACTCGATCTCGAAGGTCCGAAAGACGGGGAGGTTCTCGTCGAGATCATGGCGACCGGCATCTGTCATACAGATGCGTACACGCTGGACGGCTTTGATAGTGAAGGGCTGTTTCCCAGTGTGCTTGGCCATGAGGGGGCGGGCATTGTGCGCGAGGTCGGAAAAGGCGTGACCAGCGTCCAGCCGGGCGATCATGTCATCCCACTTTACACACCTGAATGCCGCCAGTGTAAAAGCTGTACGTCAGGCAAAACCAATCTCTGCACCGCGATCCGGGCCACACAAGGCAAAGGCCTGATGCCGGATGGCACGTCGCGTTTCTCTTACAAAGGTCAGACGATCTATCATTATATGGGTTGCTCAACCTTTTCGAACTTTACCGTCCTGCCCGAAATCGCGGTGGCCAAGATCCGCAAGGACGCCCCCTTCGACAAAGCCTGTTATGTCGGCTGCGGCGTGACGACGGGCGTCGGCGCGGTGACCAATACAGCGAAGGTGCAAGCCGGCGACAATGTCGTTGTGTTTGGCCTTGGCGGGATTGGTCTCAACGTCATTCAGGGCGCCAAAATGGTCGGCGCGGACAAGATTATCGGCGTTGATATCAATCCCGACAAACAGGCCTGGGGCGAAAAATTCGGTATGACCCATTTCGTCAATCCAAGAGAGGTCAAAGGTTCGCTGGTTGAGCACCTCGTTGCCCTGACCGATGGTGGCGCCGACTATTCCTTCGATTGTACGGGCAATACCGAAGTCATGCGCGACGCGCTGGAATGCTGTCATCGCGGCTGGGGCGAGAGCATCATCATCGGCGTTGCGGAGGCGGGCAAGGAAATCTCAACGCGTCCCTTCCAATTGGTCACCGGCCGGGTTTGGAAAGGCACCGCGTTTGGCGGCGCAAAAGGCCGGACGGATGTGCCGAAAATTGTCGACTGGTACATGAATGAAAAGATCCAGATAGACCCGATGATCACGCATGTCTTGTCCCTGGAAGAGATCAATAAAGGCTTCGACCTGATGCATGAAGGCAAGAGCATCCGGTCTGTTGTAGTGTTTTAAGTAAGGAGGGTTGATATGTTCAGCCACATGATGGTCGGCTCAGACGACATTGAGAAATCAAAAGTATTTTACGACGCCACATTCAAAGCCATTGGCGGCAATGAAGGGATTGTCGATCCGAAGGGGCGGCTCGTTTATCTGCACAATGGCGGCGTGTTTCTTGTCACCAAGCCGATTGACGGCGAAGCCTGCACCCACGGCAATGGCATGACGATCGGGTTTGCCATGGACAGCCCGGAACAGGCCGACGCCTGGCACGCGGCCGGCGAAGCGGCAGGCGGGAAACCGATTGAAGACCCTCCAGGCTGGCGCGAAGGCGGCGGCCAGCGGCTCTATCTTGCCTATCTTCGTGATCCCGATGGCAACAAGCTCTGCGCGCTGCATCGCGGATAGGGACTCACTAACAGCGTAAACCAGAAGGCAGGCAATTGCGTATGCAGGGTATGATTAGGGAGACCCTGCCATGCGAATTGCTTTGCTTGCTGCCGCAACTCTCATCGTATCGCCAATGACGGCGAGTGCGACGGAAGAACCGGCGCATGAGACGCTTGTCAAAGATGGCAAGTATGAAATCCGTCAATACGAGCCGACCATTGTTGCCGAAGTTGAAATTTCTGGCGACATGCGCCGGGCCGGAAATTCGGGCTTTCGTCCGCTGGCCGATTATATCTTTGGAAACAATACGGCGCGCTCAAAGATCGAGAT
>JAYZAM010000048.1:0-11592 GCA_036339715.1 Pseudomonadota bacterium
GTACGCCGCCGTTCACCACGCGCCGCAACTTCACCCGCCATGCGAATGGCACCACCGGCCAGAAGCAGGTTTTCCGTAAGTGTGGTCTTTCCGGCATCCGGGTGCGAAATAATCGCGAAGGTCCGTCGACGATCAGCCTGATCAGAAAGTGAAAGGGACATGCTCGGTGCGCCTCAATGTTCTTTGAACAGGCGACTTAGGCGGTTTCGGTCACGGCTTCAACGCGCAGACCTGCGCTTGAAACAGCTTTGATGAAATCTATCATCGCGCCGCGGACGACGAAGAGCATGTGGTTGTGGTCGGGATCAGGTATTCGGGGTCTGATTATCTGCTTTACTGCCGGATCATAGCAGAGACCGAGATTCACAAGCCGCAGTGTTTCACGCAAACGAAATGGGACACGGACAGGCACAAGAGACCGCCGGACCCTGACATGTTTGGAAATGCCGCTTAAGCGCGCGCGCGCGCTTCGCGATCGTTTGCTGCACCGCGTTGATAGGTTTCAAGCACCAGACTCGGCACGTCCCGCAGGCGCGGCTCAAATCCCCCAGCTGGCGTGGGCTTCAGAATGAGACTGTTCGCACCGGTTTTTGCGATGATCAAAGCGGCAATGTCCAGCTCAATGGTAAAAGGGTCCGAGGCCTGCGAGGTTTGGGCCGATGCGAAATGTTTGACCGCGAACTCGACGGCCGATTGAGCCCTCAAAACGCGTGGGTCGCCGCACCCAATATCGCGCCAACGTTGCATCAAATGCGCCTCTGGCGCAGTGATCTCAATCACCTTGTCATTCAGCAAAAACAACATGGCCTTCCCCCAGGACTTGATGCCATCTGTGTGATTTGGAGTTAACGAAGGGTTACAGCGATCAAATATCGCCGCTATTCGACCGGTTCTGTCAAAAAGTGACGCGCATCGCGATCTTCGATTTCAATGATCCAAAGATCGCGATCGCGGGCCTGTGCGCGCTGCACATAAGCGTCGACACTCGCTTCGTCAGGCCCAACATTCTGGCTTTCGAGGCTGACGAATATGCGCGCGCCCTCCATAGATGTGCGCGGCACATAAGCCTGAGCGCCGCCTTTTAGATCCGCGACTTTCAGCAAGACATCGCCGCGCGAAGCATCACCGCGTTGAAGGATGAAGGCCGAAGCGCCCTCTATTTGCGCGCGGCGCATCAACGCCTCAACCCAGGTTTGGGTGGGTAGCCGTTCCTCAAACATAGCAACTCATTCGTTTCGGCATCACCCTTGAATTAGCGCGTACTGTTAAGTTCTTTTTTACCTTAATGAATCGTTTCGACTATGGACACCAAAACGTCATTGTTTCTTTTTGCGGGGGCGCTCGCGGCGAACTCGTCGATCGCGGGAGGATTCGTTGCGGAGAAAACTTATTCGCTAAACGCGATGACCGAACTGTTTACCCCTATCATATTGCTCGGCTGCGCGTTTATCTCTCTCACAGCTGCACTGGCCCTCACTGTTGAGCTGAATAGCGAAAAATCAGACTAATCTGCGTTACTCGGCGGCGCGCTTTTGGACAACGGCCGATGGCAATTTTACCGTCACACTTGTTCCTTGCCCCGGCGCGGTTTCAATCCGGACCTGGCCACCCTGTAGCTCTGCCAACCTTTGCACCATAGCCAGGCCAAGCCCGGTTCCCGCACGTCCCTTAGCGTTCCGTCCCTGCGCGAAAGGCTTCGCGATGCGCGCAAGATCATGCGCATCCATCCCAGCGCCCGTATCGCGCACCTGAATGAAACACGCCCCATCTCGTTCAAATGCATCGAGCGAGACAGTGTCGCCCTTAGCGCTGTACTTGATCGCATTGGAAACAAGATTGTCCCAAATCCTGCGTACCGCGCCCGCATCTGCAAGCGCCAGCGTTTCTCCCGGAGACGCAAATTCGAGGGTGACGCCCGACAGATCTGCAATCGCCTGCGACTGCCGCATCACGCTCTCGCCACTGGCCGCCAGATCCATCACAGCGATATCAAGTTCATATGTGCCCGCTTCAGCTTTCGCATAGCCGAGAATGTCTTCAACCAGGCGCAAGAGCGTTTCACCGCTTTCGCGGATGAGAGCCGGATAATCCTGATAAGCTTCCGGCAACGGCCCGCGTAATTCAGTATCCATCACTTCCGCGAAACCAATGATTCCATTCAGAGGGCTTTTCAGATCGTGACCAAGTTCAGCGAAGAATTGCGTACGTTCGACCACTGGATCGTCTGATGGATTAGATCCGGCCGCAGTCTCGCGGACAATCACCAACCTGTCATCGCCGGCCGGGAGCGTTACCGCGGACACCCCGCCGCGCTCGATGGCATCGGATAGCACAGGTTCAAAAAGTCCGCCGACGCGTAAGCCGGGCATGATGTTCGTTCGGCCGAAGATCGCGCGGACCCGGTCAAAGCCGGAGACCGACACGAAAAGAGCCGGCACATGGTCAAACTCCGCGGGCAAAGATGGCGTTGGCGGGCGCTCTGGCACCGGTCCCGGAAGGGACTGCTCGCGTTTGTTCTGAGGACGGCTCCAAAAAATTTGCAAAAAAATAAGTAGAGTTAATGTTGCCGCACCGATCCATATTCCCAGTGTCTCACCCGTTATCATTACAGCAAGCGCGGCAATCGTGGCGACCAAGGTGCCATATTTTAGCGCCCGACTGTTAATGGCGGTCCGGCGATCTAAGCTTTGCGCGTTAACGGTATGGTCAACTTCGTTAGGCATTTTTCCAATCACGGATTCATTAAATTATCGGTCAGAATCCAATTTTAGCAGATGCTAGCCTTTGCGGGACGCAAAAGATAGGCCAGTGTCGAGATCGTAGAGTGAGGGAGCTATTCATGACGATCAAAACGGTTATCACGGCCATCGCGGCGGTTGCAGGCCTGACTCTACAAGCTTCAGCACAACTGGTAACGCCAGCGCCGCAGCAGGTTGCTGCGACGACGCCAAAAGAAGATCCCCTAGCAAAAGCTGCGGCCCTTTACGCGACCTATCAAAGCGATGTCACAGACGTCAAAACCAACGGTTTTGCATCAGCGGGTGACATTGAATCATCACTCAATAATCTCGGCGGCCATAATCCTGAGCAATTGACTCAGGGCTGGATGGCCTATTCCGCACTGGTTGCGGCGCAGAACCCGGAATTCCGTGCTGCGGTATTGGACATTGAAGGCTATTATGGACGCGACATGCTGATGACCGGCATGCAAAACGATGTCCGGTATGCACGCACGCTCAGCGGAGGCGACTCTGCCGTGAACCAGGCGCTTACAGCGGTAAGTGCAGACAGTCAGCGCCTGTTTGGTGCCGCCGCCTTCGTCAAGGAGCAGGCCTACAGCCTGCAGGGAGCCGGCTGGGCAAAAGGCCGCGTCGGCAATTCGCAAGCCAAAGCAAGCAATTTGTATGCATCGACCCAATCCGGCATTCCAGCGCGCGGCACCCTTTTACAGGCGATGCAGGCTCCAGAAATCAACACGGTTCTGGAACAAGCCGGTCAGTCAGGCGCCCCATCGGTCTGGGACAGCGTTTCAGGGGCGGCAAGCACGATCCGTGTACCCGCCGTTGTCAGCCAGCTTGGCCAATCGCAACGCATTGCGCGCGGCAAAGAACCGATCGCTGATCGTATTACCACGCTCGCGGCTTATCGTATCCTGAATGCTGATCCCAGTGTCGCATCTTCCATGCGCCAGGCGATGAGCGAACGTGAGACACAGGGCTGCCTGAACATGGCCAACCTCAACCTTCAGCAGTGCGTGGCCGCAGCGCACAAGCATTATGAAGTGCCTTTCTGTATCGGCGAGCACGCGCTGTCTGATATTGGCAAATGTATCGGGAAAGTTTCAAACTAGAATAATCTCTCCATGCAGGATTATCCCCCCGGCCTCAGTGCCGGGGTTTTCTTTTGAGCGCGTTCCCCCCAAATACGCCGCATGACTATTCTCGATCGCGCCGCTGACATCGAAGACGAATTCGAATTCCTGGATGACTGGGAAGATCGATATGCGCACATCATTGATCTTGGCAAAGCCAACCCCGCGCTGGCGCCCGAGGAACGAACTGAAACAACCAAGGTTCGAGGCTGTGCATCGCAAGTCTGGATGGTGATCACGCCCGACAATGACGACCGACTGAACATTCGCGCCGAGAGCGACGCGATGATCGTGTCGGGTCTAATTTCACTCCTGATCCGTTTGTTTTCCGGGGCAACCCGTGATGAGATCAATGCGTTTGATGCAGATGCGTTTCTCACAAAAATTGGAGTGAAAGGCGCGCTCAGCGCTCAGCGTTCAAATGGGCTGGCATCTATGCTCACCCGCATTCAAGACACAGCAAACCGCCCCATCAGCTCATCGTGACGCGCGTTTCATAGAACGCACTGACGTCGTGTAAGATGGCCTGCGCGCGCCGTTCCGCCAGAACAGGTCTCAGGCCATGCGCTTTGGCGAGCTGCAAGCGAGTGACTTCGCGCATGACGGTCAGCTCCAGTATCGACAGATCGAGATCGGTGAACTGGTGCGCCAATTGGTTCAGTCTTGTCCGCGCAGCACGAGACTCATGCGAAATGTTCGGGTTTTGCAAACAGACAGGTCGATGCGTCCGCGCCTCCGCGCCCAAACGATCCCAATTCATCGTCAGATACCCAGCCACTGCGGAAGCACTTTCAAGATCGTTCCGAAACGCCTCGCACCCGCGACGTAGACGCGCGCGCATATCAGGTGAAGGGGTTTTCCTGAACAGGGCTTCGAGAACCGAAAGATGAGGCGAAGGTGCCTCCAGGATCGTTGAGTTTTCCAGATCAGTTGGACGAGATCTCAGTTCTCTCTCGCCGCTCCAGACGAGCACCACTTGGGCTTCGGTGCCAACGGGCTTGAGGTTGTTCTGAAAACGCAAAATGTCGATGTCCGTGCCATTCAGGTGCCCGATCACGCGCCCGCGACGATCCTGCGTTCGCCAGACACCCCAGGTTTCCGTTCGAATTTCCGAAGCAACCCCACCTAGTTGCAAGGCGCGTATCAGTCTTGGTTTCATGCGGCTTTGGTCAGAAGCGGCGCCACCGTCGCAAGTCCTTCCTCCAAGGCTTCGACCCAGGCGTCAAAGCGCGGATCATCCCGCTGCTCCTCAATCCGATGACACGCATGAGCCACCGTTGAACGATCCCGTTCGAATGCGATTGCGACGCGCGACAGGCTCATGCCCAAGCCGACATGTGTCAGATACATCGCAACTTGCCTTGCTTTGACGAGATGGCGCGGGCCCCTATCGGGAACAAGAATATCTTCTGCCTTCATTTCGAGGGCGTACGCGACCAAACTGGCGGCGAGATATGCGCTGTTCCGATCGATCCGTTGCTGGCTGCCCAATCTCTATCTCCTTCGACTTAACGAGAAGACAGATTACCATGCTGGACACAGTGTAGGATTATTTTATCAAATAAAATTAGAGTATTATAATGAATTCAGGCAGCTATATTATTTATACTATATTGATTATTGTAGGATTTATCTGAGTATTGATTTACCAATCTCTGATTTGGAATGATTTCATCGTGACACAAAATCAAAGCGCCTTGCTTTTCACTTCGCAGAGGCAGGCGCAGCCAGACATGCGTGTCGTGCTCGCGGCGAATCTGCCCCGCAATGGGCCTCACCTCTTCCAGAACCCTCGCCAGACCGCGCGACCACATTTCGCTGGTTTCATGATCCAGCTCTTCGAGCGTACGACCGCGCATTTCGCATCCGAAGAGTTGCCGAAGACCTGACCCCGCCAATCGAAAACGGGCACACCCGTCGGCCAGAATTTCAATCATTGAGATTGCTGATAGCTGTGCTCGGATGGCGCCTGGGTCGAGCTGCGCCCGCGTGGGCAACGCCCCCATAGAGCAGCATGACATCCAATGCTGGATCAGCACGGACTGGGCGTCCGTTGACCCATAGAAACTTGTTGACTCATCAAACATTGCCACCCCCGTGGTGATTCGATCTGACTTTCATGAATCAGTTCGAATCACCGTGCAAGGGTGTTCGCAATAAAAAATTAACCAATATTATAAAATACTTTCATTTCACATTCGAAACGAAAGTATTTGTTTCGATTTCGATCTATTTCTCGAGTTTCCCGAGACCCATTTCTTTGGCGAGCGCCGACCGCTTTCGAGCATAGCTCGGCGCAACCATTGGGTAATCATAGGGCAAGCCCCATTTCTCGCGATATTCTTCCGGGCTCATGCCATATTTGGACCGCAAGTGGCGTTTCAGAGATTTGAACTTTTTGCCGTCCTCCAGACAAATCAGGAAGTCATCTGTGATCGATTTCTTGATGGCAACTGCCGGCTCAGGCGCCACGTCCTGACCTGCCGCATCATTCAATTGCCGTAGTGTCGAATGAACATCCCGGATAAGATCCGGCAGTTCACCACTTTGAATCGGATTGTTGCTCACATACGCCGAAACGATATCCGATGCGAATTCGATTATCGTCGCGGATTCCGCTGTACCGCGGTCAAACTCTTCGCTCATTAACGTACCCCTTTGTAATGCGAAATACATATGGGTGATGTAAGTGAGTCGTAAATGAAAAAATGCAGAACAGTTAAAGGTTCGCAGCGTGAGGACTATCCTGCAATCTGTAGGAATACAGACAAACGAGAAGTTCGCTTCAAGATCACTTGTTGATCAGGGTGTTCAGCAAGCAGACTTGCTTACCGCCCAAACAGCACAACAAGCATGACCACGCCGAGTAGGACCGCCGACCACATGGCCATTGAGACGGTCAACGGGCCGCGTGCCAGAGCGCCGCGTGGACTGAATGTTGTTTCGATCTTTTCAAACGCCTTAGACCCAAGGCCGGCGAACGTCGCTGTCATAGCAGGACCAGCCTTGCCCCAAACGTTCCCTGCCCACTTGACCATGCCATAGCCAGGCTTGCGATAGAGCCAATCGGTATCGAGGATTGTACCCGGCTTTTCTGGTGGATACAGACCAAAGCGCTTGAGCAGTATGAACGCGAGTACCGCGAACATCAAAAGCTGCATCTGGGTCAGAATGTGATCAAGCGTATACGGCTCGTAGGCTTTGATTTTCTCGCCCGATGCCAGACAGACGTCCGCTGGGGCCGTCGTGGTACACGGCAACATGTCGTACAACCAGCCATATCCAAAGCCACCAATCGTCGGCAACCCGATCGCGATACAAATAAAGGCGGCCATACCCATGGCCAGCAACATGTTGAACGGCGCTTCCTTCACGCGTATTCCGCTATCGTGTCCGAAGAACGTAAAGTACGGGATCTTGATGCCTGAATGTTCCAGTACACCTGCGGATGCAAACAGCAACATAAGCCAAACGATAACATAGCCCTCAGTCGCCACTGCACTCATCGTCATCGCTTTTGCAACAAAGCCTGAGAAGAGTGGGAAGGCTGAGATCGAGACCGCTCCGATAATACAGAATATGGTCGTCCAAGGCATCGACTTATAAAGCCCGCCGAGCTCGCTCGCCTTCGCCGTGCCTACGCGGTAGAGCACCGCGCCCATGCTCATAAACAGAAGGCCCTTATAGATGATATGCGCAAAGGCGTGCGCCGCCGCGCCATTAATGGCGAGCGGTGTTCCGATCCCGATCGCACAAATCATGAAACCCAGCTGGTTGTTCAGCGAGTATGACAGGACTTTGCGCAAGTCGTTTTCGATCACGGCAAAGAAGACCGGGAAGACCGTCATGATCGCGCCGATCCAAATCAGGATCTCGAAACCGGGGAACATGCGCGCAAAGGCATAGACCGCGAGCTTGGTTGTAAAGGCTGAAAGGACCACAGCGCCGACAACGGTCGACTTCGGATAGGCGTCCTGGAGCCAGTTGTGCAGGAACGGAAACGCCGCCTTGATGGCAAAAGCCGCAAAGATAAATTTTGCGCCCGGCTGATCAAACGAGGTGAACGCTTCGAGCGACAGGGTTCCGGTTGATTTGTAAACATAGGCCAGGCCATCGAGCAGTAGAACGCCCGAGAATATCTGTATGCCGAGATAGCGCATCGCCGCCTGATAAGCCGCCTTCGTCCCAGCGCGCAAAATTAGGAAGACCGAGCTGACTGCCGTGATTTCCCAGAAGATGAACAAGGTCATCAAGTCGCCCGCGAAGGTCGCAGCAACCGCTGCACCTGCATAGGCGAGCGCCATGCCATCCTGTAATCGGTCATCTGTGTGGAGCGCATAGATCGCGTTCAGGAACGAGGCGATCAGGAAAGCCAGTCCGAATATAAAGGAGAGACTGTCCACCTTGTAGAGGATCATATCGATCCCGAGGACGGGCACCACTGCCAGATCAGTCCCGCGCTCGGCCAGCGTCAGCAAGACCATGGCAACAACGGGCGTCGAGACCACAATCGCCTGACGCACGCGCTGCACCGGGATCAGGCACGCTACGAACCCAACAAAAACGAGCAGGAGCCCTGGATTAATTTGCGCCAACAGACCGCTCATGAGTTCTTCTCCACATCATGAGGCGTCGTGTCCGCTTCGCCATAATAATCTTCATCGCGGCGCAGAAGCCGTCCGAGTGGCCAGCCAGAAAGCACCGCCAGCGCGAACGCGGCGAACCCCCATAGCGCATAAAAACCGTTCGCATTGGCGAAGTCCAAATACTCGTGACGGTTCACCGCCAGATCGATGACCACAAGTCCGACGCAGATCACGATGACGGCGATCAGCAAGAATAGCGGCGTCCGGGAGGACCCGACCCAGCCGAATAGAACTTTGGACAAAGGATGCATGGTCTCATCGCCCGGCAATTGTTCTTCTTGTTCGGGCTTCACAAAACGTCCACTCGCATCGCGCTCAGGAGGAAGGGTCATGGCTGCACTCCTTCGGTCATATATACCGATGGAATACGCTCACCCGTCGCGGGTTCGAGGAATTCGGACATCGGCCCAATCGAAAAGAACATCAGGAAACAGAGCAAGGCTGTGAAACATGGCGCTGCCACCGTCAGAATTGGTGCGCCACCCGGCCGCTTATAAGGCGCAGGTTCACCGCTGCCTGGTGGCGGCATCAAGGCCAGAATCGGAATCGGCAGGAGATAGGCGATGTTCAGCAGAGATGAGATGATCAGAACGTATGGCACATAATCAAGATCCGCATCTGCCGCACCCTGCATCAGCTCATATTTCGGCCAGTCCCCGGCCAAAGGCGGGATACCGATGATTGAGAGCGACGCGACGAAGAACGCAATGAAGATGAGCGGCATTCGCTTTCCAAGCCCGCGCATCTCTGAGATATTCTGTTTGCCTGTCGCGACATAAATCGCCCCGGCACACATGAACAAAGTGATCTTACCAACTGCGTGCGCGGCGATCTGCAAAGACCCGCCCATAAACCCGGCCGGATCAGCAAGCATGGCGCCACAGGTGACATAGGCAAGTTGCGCGACGGTGGAATAAGCCAGTCTAGCTTTCAAGTTGTCCTTGGTCATTGCGACCAGCGATGCAACAACAATGGTGAAGCAGGCGACGCCGAGAATAAATTCCCGCGATGCCGTCGCATTCAATATCTCTTCCCCGAAAATATAAATCGCGACTTTCAGGATGGTGAACACACCAGCTTTCACGACCGCAACGGCGTGTAATAGCGCGGAGACTGGCGTCGGCGCCACCATCGCATTGGGCAGCCAGAAATGGAATGGCATCAGCGCCGCTTTACCGACCCCGAAAGCAAACAGCAGCAGCAAGACGCTGGCCACCACGGGTGTCAGACCTTCAGCTTGTTGCAAGAGCCCTCCAGGAACAAAATCAAGGCTACCCGCGAGCGCGCCTGTCCAGATCACGGCGACCAAAAGGAAGCCAATCGATGTTCCAAGAAGGGTCATCAGATAGATGCGCGCGCCGCGCTGGGCGTTTGCATCACCTTTATGCGCCACCAGCGGATACGTGGACAGCGTCAGTACTTCGTAGAAAACGAATAGCGTGAAAAGGTTCGCAGATAGCGCCACGCCCATTGCCCCGAGCAAGGCGATGGCAAAGCACATATAGAAGCGCGTTTGATTACGCTCTCGATTACCGCGCATGTAGCCGATCGAATAGAAGCTATTGACGATCCACAGACCGCTCGCGACCAGCGCGAATAATGCGCCGAGCGGCTCGGCTTTAAATGCAAATTCAAGTCCTGGCACGGCCTCACCGAGGCTGAGCTCTGGTGATTCACCCGCCGACACTTTTGCGGCAATCACAATCGCCACGACAAACAAAGCTGCGGCGCCGACCAGGGTCACGCCCTCACGAACATCCGGAATGCGCCCTGCGAGCCAAATTCCACCACATATCAGGATGGGCAGAACGAGGGCTGCAATGATTGCGAGTTCACCGCTCATGACGCGCCTCCCAGAAACAGAGCATTGGCCGCATCTTCAGCCAAACCCGCTACAAATCCGCCCTGGACCCCAACCCAAATATTGGCCAGTGCCAAAATCCATAATGGGATCAAGATCAGTAGGGGGGCCTCTTTGCGGCGTTTGTTCGGATTAGCGGGCGCTCGGAAGAAGATAGCTTCCAGCATGCGACCCATGTAAACCACCGCCAGCAAGCTCGAGAACATCACAACGACGACGCCCCACCACCAACCATTTTCGAACAGCGCGGAAACCAGCGCATATTTGGATTGGAAGCCAGCGGTCAGCGGCACGCCAATCAGCGATACGGCCCCAATTGCAAAAGCGGTCATGGTCCACGGTGAGCTTCGGCCAAGTCCTCTCATATCGTTGAGACTCGTGCCCTGATATGTCAGCACGACCCCAGCAAGCGCCATGAATAACGCGCCTTTGATCAGGGCATGATTGACCAGGTGGAACATACCCGCGGAAACGCCCGCAGCGGTTCCGATGGAAATGCCCAGCAGCATGTAACCGACTTGCGCAACTGATGAATAGGCCAGCGTCCGGCGTACATCTGTCTGGAAAACGGCTTGGAACGAGCATGCGATCATTGCCGCGATCCCCATTGGCATCAAGATCCAGATCAGGGTTGAGCCTTCAAATGCGAACTCGAGGCCGAAGACCGTGAACAGGAAGCGGACCAACGCGTAGATCGCGACTTTTGTCGCTGTCGCCGCGAGGAACATGGTGACGAAGCTCGGGCTGTAGGCATAGGCGTTCGGCAACCACTGGTGCAGTGGGAACATGGCTGCTTTGATGCCGAGCCCGACAACGATGAATGCATACCCAGCAAAAACCGCCTTACTGTCCGAAACCGCCTGCAGACGTACGGCAAGTTCCGCCATATTCAGAGTGCCCGTCGCGGCGTAGAGGAAGCCGACCCCCACAACGAAGAAGGACGCCCCAATCGTTCCGAGCAAGAGATAATTGCCAGCAGCCGGCAGAGCCCGGCGATCTCGCGTCGCACCGAGCGCCACCAGCACGTAAGTAGCGATGGAGCTGATCTCGAGGAATACGAACAAGTTGAACGCATCGCCGGTTGAGGCAACGCCGGTCAGACCCGTAAAACACACCATGTACGCAGCGTAGAACATCGCGCGCTTGGCCTCGCGAATTTCTGCTTGAACCGTGGGCCAACTGAAGATCGCCGCCAGGAATCCGATCGATGAAAC
>JAYZAM010000049.1:0-4776 GCA_036339715.1 Pseudomonadota bacterium
GTTTCAGTCAAGCACGCGCCGATGCGCAACGGATACGGTTCACTTTGGCGGATGAGCAATACACCTTATCCCGAACGGCTACGGGCTGGGTCATGGAAGAGACCGGCGGATATCCGATCCGGTCTGACCGACTCGCAGAGCTTGCTAAGGGACTTGAGACGCTCAGTTTCGGAGAAAAACGGACCTCTGATCCCTACAAGCATAATCAGATTGGCCTTGGGGATCCGGCTGAAGACGGGAATGGCGCCTTGGTCGAAATCTTTGACGCTGAGGATGTGATCACACAGAGCCTGATCATTGGCCGCAAAAGTGAAGCGCTCTATGCGCGCTCGCCCGAACAGGACCAGACCTTTCGGTTACAGGGCAGCTTACCCCCATTTTACAATCTCAGGTCTTGGCTGGACCTGGACATCATTCAGATAGAGCCCTCTGCAATACGATCTGTTCGCCTGACCGATCAGGCGGGGCAAAGCCTGTATCTGCGCCGCACTGAGGGGAGCGATGCCAGAAGTTTCCGACCGGCACCGCCAAACCAGGACGACCGATTGATTTCGCGGCTCGCCGCCTCCACATCGGCGCTGGCCATTACGCGCCTGACCCCAGTCGACGTTAAACCCGCGGAAGATTTAACCACAAGACCGGTTGCCCGGCACATCACGGAAACCTTTGACGGCCTGGAAATTGATCTTAGCGCGTATCGCGAACCTAACGGCCTCTGGGTCACATTGCGCGCGGTGGAAGCTGGAGAAGGTGCGCGGCGGGCAGAAGTGATCAATCAAAAAGCGGAAGGTTGGGCATTCCAGGTTACCGACTATGATTTTCAGGACTTCACACCTCGAATTTCGAGCATTGTCGAGCGTGTCGTCACGACCGAGTGACGCGCATGGCCAGGCGCATGATCGGCATTAGGATGGCGAGCGCCAGCCCTTCGATCGGGCCCGATGAGAATTTCCGGAAGTAGCGCGCAAGGCTATCTGCTTTGTGTGCAGTGACTACAGCGCTTGGGGCATCAGATGTCGATCCATAATGAAGGGCACCCGCACGTGGATCATACATGACCGCCCCGCCGGCTTCCCGGCATCGTCGACACAAATCCACGTCTTCGACATGTAAGAAATAGGCTTCGTCAAACCCATCAAGTCGCGCCATGCTTTCTTTAGAGGTGAGAAAGAACGCCCCTGAGATGACCGGCATACTGACTGGCGCATCCGGGGCCGGGCTTCGTTCAAGCGTCCAAGTGTTCCAGCCCAGCATGCTGGTCATAGCCCGCCATAAGGTTAGCTCGCGGCGGCGTGGCCCGCGTTCTTCCTTGCCGGCCAGATTGTAAATCCGACCTCCGATGATCCAGGGCGTCGGGCAGGATGCAGCGACAGTTTGCATGCCTTTCACAGACTTGCGTCTCAATACAGCATCCGGATTGATGACCAAGAGATGCGGGTGTCTTGCGGCGCTAGTTCCGAGATTAACACCCGCGCCAAACCCAATATTGCCATGCCCGGTCAGCACCTGCACATTGGTCCGCGTTTGGCCAACCGATGCCAACCAGTTTTCAACCTTTGGCGGATTGCCATTGTTCACGACAATAAGTTCAGCAATGTCGGGATCTGCAAGCAATGCAAATATGCATTCTTTCAGGCGAGATCCGGTATGGTAGGATACAATAATTGTGGAGACGAGGTGGCTCATTCCGATCTGCGTTCGTCCTGACGGGCCTGCAACAAAACGACGCCTGACGCGATGATGGCACTCGCCCAAAATGCCTCATTCCACATGCTGTATGCGAAACTGCAGATGGCGATACAAACGCCAATCAGGCCAGCCGCCGCATAGCGAGAGATAGGCGGCCATTGCGCAGGCGATTTCAGCCGCCATCCGAGGAAGATCAAGAAGGCTGCGGCCAGAATTGCACCAACCATGCCGGTCTCCGCCCAGACCTGCAAAGCCATATTATGGGGGTGGATCGGAATGACCTGATAGGCGCTCCAGACGGTCGTATCGCCATACCGAGCCGTTGCTTCGGCAAGCCATTCGGGATGCTCTGCGAACGTATCTTTCCAAGTATGTGACGCTTCGGGTCCGTGCCCGATCATCGGCGCATCCTTGATTTTGGAACTGCTCAGTTCCCAGCTATAGGAGCGTGAAAAGAAGGATCGCGGAAGCGGCAGGCCGAGCGACCGAAGTTGACCCAGCCCCCAGCCAATCAGAATAGGGGCCGAAACGACGTAAAAAGCCAAGCTCGAAAAAATCAGTTTGAATCCGCTTTGTGGGAACAGTCTTATGAGTCCCATACAGGCGAGCATGAATATCGCCCCTGTCATGGAGGTCTGTGACCCCGTCAGCGCGAAAGCCGCAAAGGCGATCAGCCCAATCATAATCGTTGCCGCTTGCCAAAGCCGGGTCTCGCTCCGGTGCCATACCCAAGCCAGCAAGAACGGTAAAAGCAGGGCAAAAGCATTGGCATTTCGGATCAGGTTTTGCGGCATCTCGCGCACCGGATCGCTGATATGGGCGAGTGCGGCGAGAATCTGGGGCATGAACAGAGCTGTCACGACGACGCCCAGAAACTGAACGAACACGGCGCCGGTTATAATCGCCAGACTCTTTCGCGATGTGCCCGGGGCGACCGCGCGAATGGCAACAATAACTCCCAGGCCAGCCAACGCCGTCAAGCCAAAGCGGATGCCCGGCATGTCCAAGGAGAAGGACCCATCAAGTAGGTTTCCGGTCAGTAGACCCTCGGTTTCGGGGGCCCAGAAGGTCGACGCCACCACCCACAACGCGAAAGCGACGCAGGCGACGGCGTAGAGCCTAATGTCTTCAACTCGAACATAGAAAAGTCCGATCAAAGCTGCGACGGCGATTGACCCGGTAAATCCCTGCGCGCCCATATAGGCCATGATCGGCCAGACTATGAGGGCGGTTGCAAGGAATGGCGCGAACGTCTTCGGGCCAAGGGACATGCACTAACTCACTTTGCGCTTTTGATCCGGTGCCAACGCTTCGAACGCTAGCATAGATTTCCCTTCTTCCAAGGTCACAATCTCCTGCGCCTTTGACCCAAACCGGCGCAGCGCCAGTTTGCGCTCTTCAGCTTCACGTTGTCCAACCACCGCGATTACTGGAACTTTCTGGACCGAGTGTTCGCGGACTTTGTAGTTGATCTTTTCAGACCGCAGGTCCGTTTCAACACGCAGGCCGATCGAACGCAGCTCTTCAGCAACTTCCTCTGCATAGGCGTCGGAGTTCTCGGAAATGGTTGCCACCACGACCTGTACAGGAGCGAGCCAGAGCGGAAACGCGCCGGAGAATTCCTCGATCAGAATGCCGAGAAAGCGCTCCATGGATCCGAGAATTGCTCGGTGTAGCATGACAGGGCGTCTTTTCTCGCCACTTTCCGCCACATACTCAGCGCCGAGCCGTTCAGGCAGGACAAAATCGAGTTGCAGCGTTCCGCACTGCCAAACTCGGCCGATGGCGTCTGTCAGCTGAAACTCGAGTTTTGGACCATAGAACGCGCCTTCGCCCGGCATGATTTCATATGGCAAACCTGTGTGCTGGATCGCTTCTTCCAGGTCTGCTTCGGCGCGATCCCAGATTTCATCAGAGCCAGCACGAACGTCCGGGCGCGTCGACAGTTTGACGGCGACCTCTGTAAATCCGAAATCATCATAGACGCTCTGCAATAGCGCACAGAAGCGTTCTGTCTCAGAGATGATCTGCTCTTCTGTACAGAAAATATGCGCATCATCCTGCGTGAATTGACGCACCCGCATGATCCCATGCAAGGCACCGTGCGGCTCGTTGCGGTGACAACAGCCAAACTCTGCGAGGCGCAAGGGCAGGTCACGATAGGATTTCTGACCGGACTTGAACACCTCGACATGCGCCGGGCAATTCATCGGCTTGATCGCCATCAACTTGGCGTCGTCGGGCACCGTGACTTTGCCTTCGCCGTCCGGAACGAAATCCGGGACAACGAACATATTCTCACGGAACTTGCCCCAATGGCCGGATTTCTCCCACTGTGCCGCGTCCATGAGCTGCGGTGTCTTGATCTCATCATAGCCTTCATTGGCGAGTCGCCGGCGAATATAGGCCTCGACCTGAAGCCAGACTTGATATCCGCGCGGATGCCAGAAAACAGACCCTGCTGCCGCCTCGCCATCAAGGTGAAACAGATCGAGCTGCGTTGCCAGTTTCCGGTGATCGCGCTTTTCGGCCTCTTCGAGGCGGTGCAAGTGGGCTTTGAGATCTTTTTCATTCGCCCAGGCCGTACCGTACATGCGTTGCAGCATTTCATTCTTGCTGTCGCCGCGCCAATAGGCGCCGGCCAGTTTCATCAGCTTGAATGCTTTGGGCAGTTTGCCTGTGCTCGGCAGGTGCGGACCGCGACACAGATCGAACCAGTCGCCTTGCTTATAAACCGTGATCGGCTCGCCGGGTGGAATGATGTCATCAATGATCTGGGCTTTGTAATCCTCGCCGATCGATTTGAACGTCTCGATCGCCGCTTCTTTTTCCCAAACCTCGCGCACGATCGGATAGTCGGCGTCGATGATCTCCGCCATTTTCTTTTCGATCTTTTCGAAGTCTTCGGATGAAAATGGTTCTTCGCGAGCAAAATCGTAATAGAAGCCGTCATCTATGACAGGCCCGATTGTAACTTGCGTGCCTGGAAACAGGTCTTGAACCGCCTGCGCCAGCACATGCGCCGCGTCATGGCGGATGAGCTCCAGGCCTTCTTCGTCTTTCGCCGTAATCAGGGCAAGCTCAACA
>JAYZAM010000050.1:0-7079 GCA_036339715.1 Pseudomonadota bacterium
ACGCTGGGCAGCGCTGACCTTGTCTTCAAGCGCCAGGTCGGCGCAGGCGCGGATGGACAGTTCCGGCTCTCGCCGACAGATTCGCTGCCCGACATGCCACACCCAATGATGGTGCAGCCATTTCTCTCCATGATCCAGGAAGAGGGCGAGCTGAGCTTCATTTTTATCGATGGCGACTTCTCGCACGCGCTTCTGAAGCAAGCCAAGTCCGGCGACTATCGGATCCAGTCCACCTATGGTGGCACCGAAACGCCGGTCAGCCCGACTGAAACAGATCTGGAAAGCGCCCGGCAGGTGCTGATGGTTCTGGACGAGACCCCGCTTTATGCCCGGGTCGACATGTTGCGCGGCGAGGATGGCGCATTGCGGCTGATGGAACTCGAACTGATCGAGCCTTATCTCTACCCGCTCGAAGGTCCTGAGCTTGGTCCGCGCCTCGCCGCAGCGATTGCGAAGCGGCTCGGCCTATAGGCCGCTACGCTCAGCTTCGTAAAAGGCGATCGCCGCCGCGTTCGAGACATTCAGGCTTTCCATCTCTGCCGCAATCGGGATGCGTGCGAGCTCTGCGCAAGCCTTCGCCACGCCAGGCCTCAGCCCCGGCCCTTCCGCGCCGAGGACAATGGCCAACTTGGCTGCACCCGCCACCGCCTGATGGATCAGAGCCCGGCCCTCTCCTGCGAGCCCGACCGTATGAAAGCCATGATCGTTCAGCGTGTCCAAAGCCCGCGCAATGTTCACGACCCGGCATTCGCTTACGGTTTCAATCGCGCCAACGGCGGATTTGGCGACTATTCCTGTTATTGACGGCGCATTGCGCGTCTGCAGGACCAGCGCCGAAACCCCAAAAGCCGAAGCCGAGCGATAGATCGCGCCGAGATTGTGCGGATCACTAACCTGATCGAGCACAGCAATCCGGGTTGCGCCGCTGGCAATCACGTCCTCAATCTGAACTGGGGGTAGGGGGTCGAACTGCGCCGCGAGGCCCTGATGTACCGCATCGCGCGGCAAGACGGCATCAATCACGCCCGGCTCCACCAGCTCGGCCCGGGCGGGTGCAGAGACCAGGCGGCCGAGCCCGTTCTTGGTTCCGATCAGACGTTTGAGCTGACGGCGAGGATTGGCCAATGCAGCGCTAACAGCATGTACCCCCCAGAGCCAGTTTTCCCCGGAGCCATGCGGCTTTTCAGAAGATTTGCGCCTGTGTGAATTAGGACGGTTGCGCGGGCGGGGCTTGCTCATTATAAGGCCGGTTTCCGGTTGAAAGGCGGAGGGATCAAGCCCCCCAAATGACAGTCGGAAAGCGCGGCGTCAAATGGCGTTGTGTAAGTGCCCCGGAGGGGTGGGAGAGTGGTTAAATCCAGCAGACTGTAAATCTGCCCGCTTTGCGTACACTGGTTCGAATCCAGTCCCCTCCACCACTTACACAAAGCATGCTATAGGTGCTGCGACCCTGAGCGGGTATAGCATAGTGGTAATGCACCAGCCTTCCAAGCTGTGTAGCTCGGTTCGATTCCGTGTACCCGCTCCAACTTTCTTTTCTTTTGAGCATCGTGACGCGTGTATATCGCGATCATATTCGTCTGTATCGTTCAGATAAATTTCGGAGAGATCGTGACCATATCGCTGATCGATTTTGAACGCGCGGACGTGCAGTCCCTGTTACGGCTACACCTCGCGGAGGCTGATAATGGCGCGCCGTCTCACGCGCTCGGCATGACAGCGCTACAGGCGCCGGACGTCACGATGTTCTCGCTTCGCGATGAAGACGGCCAGTTGATGGGGTTCGCCGCCATAAAAGCGCTTTCGGAATCAGAAGGCGAAATCAAAAGTGTCCGAACGCATCCAGATCACCTGCGCAAAGGCGTTTCACGACGCCTCATGGATCATTTGGAGGCGGAAGCGCGCGCCCGCGGCTATAGAGTACTGCTTCTTGAGACCCACCCATCCAAAGAATATGAGGCCGCGCGCGCTCTCTATGAACGACGCGGTTACACTTATCGAGGGCCCTTTGGAGACTATGTGTCGTCGCCGCATTCCGTCTTTATGGAGCTGGTTTTGAGCCGCTAAGGTCTCACTGAGATACCCCTAGAGAGGTCTTTTTCGAAGTAGATCTAGCCGTGGTGAGGCTAGGTTAGGAAGCGCCATCGTCAACAAAAACGCGATAAATTGATCCGTGGATGCCACTACAGGCGTAGTAATCTCGGTCTAGGCCAGGCGTAGGCGCCATGCATGCCGTCGTCATAGTGCCAGTGCTAATCCGCCCTTTTTCTTCACCCGTCTCAATATCGAGTACCACAGAATCGACCGTGAAATCCGCAAGCACATCATCAACAATGACTTCGCCGGTGTCGGGGTAATAGAGCGGTTGATTGGAGTTTTTTATATCTCGTGTCCATAAGTGGCTGAAGTTGCCAGGACCGTCATACTTCCACGCGCCGACTTTGCCATTGGCGGTATCAAAGCCCATCGCAATTCGTTTTTCCGGCGCATATAGCGGAGAAGCGGCCTGCCAGCCATGTGGAACATCGAAGAGGTTGATGGAATCAATGGAGGCTGAATCATCGGTTGATACGCGATGGAGTCTGACTGGTGCACGATATGGATGGAGCGTTTCTGGCATCGAGAAGGGGGCTGTTCCAACAGGATAAGCCGTCATCAGACTCTTGGAAAACTCACTGTCGCCCATATCCATGAACCAGACACTGTCATCGCCCACGCAGTTACACCACGCAAAACTCTGATCTTCGCCCGGGATGCTGTATGAAGCACTCCAATTAGCATCCAGCTCGAGCTTTTTGTCCCGGTAGATTAGTCGGTGAATGTGCGTTGGGGTGGTGGCATAAACAAAATCCTCACTGTCCTGCGGATCAATGCAGAACCGACCGATCGAAGCCCCGACGAACTCAAACTGCTCCACTTGCGTCATCGATACCGGATCGAACACCGTGAAAACAGATTTTTTCTGATGATCATGTTCCAGGTTTCGCGTGATCGCCATACCATCCGACAACAATAGAAGGCCGTTGTGGGCATGATCGGCTGGCAATTCCAATTTCGCCACCAGCTCAAGGTCCATATTGAGCTTGTGGGCATAGCGCCCAAAAACAGCCAAGAAGTGACCGTCATCCAGAACAGCGCAGCCGCCAGCCCAATTGTGACCGCCCGTTTTTAGATCCGGAGAGAGCCTTATGCGTTCCAACGTAATTGGATCGATCTCTTCGATCCAGCCTATGGAGATTGCAGGTTGGAAAGGAGTCGAGCACCCGACAACGAAGACCCGACCGTCCGCATCGGTGGTGCACATGACCCATTTTCCGGCTTCCAACTGCCGTGTTGTAACGCCGAGTTTGTCATCAGGTTGGATATTCAACCCCGGTGTTCGAGCGTGCTTTTGACGACGTCCTCCACCGTACTCACAAGGGAAGTTTGAGTTTTTATGGTATCCAGCTGGAGGCTGTTTGTAATCCAAAGGGGTCATACCTGATCTCCGGTTGCACAAATTGTGCGCGCGACTCTATTGATTCGCCGAGGGCTTGAGTGGCGACACAGAGTGGCATTATTATGGCACTCAAAATGCCAATAATGATTATCTTAGTTTACGCAACCGGCCGTGCTTAAATAAGCGGCCAAAATCGTACTTGGACCGGTTATGAGGTACCCCAAGGTACATTCTGGCCTTTGCCAATGTCCGCTTCGATCCGAGAAATACCAAACGAGCATAGTGGCTTGCGCCTCTAGTTTATTCTACCGTCTCGAAATGCGGTTGGCCGAGCGCTTCGCGGTACGAGCGGTGGAAATGGTGCAGAACCGGTTCGTTTCGGCCGAATATTGCTTTGCCTGGTCCATGTCTGCGTCCTCGCACGCTGATTGGTTCCTCTGCGTCTTACAGCGCAGCTCGAATTCTAGGCCGACGCCTCAAATACCGGCCAGGTGTCGACGATTTCGCCGTCTTCATAAATCGCCATATCGCCAAACTGGAGAAACACCGCTTCGCTTTGATGCGGCCTAAAGAAAACAAACTCATCTGCCGCGATATCCAGGTCTGGTCCGCCATTCAGCATTTCCTGGTTGGAAGACCGGCCGAAGGTCGAATTATACTCCAACCCGGGCGGATCGACCGGGTCTGCAAGCCAGTGGCCACCATAGATGAAAACGGTTTTGCTGTAATTCGGGTCCCAAGCGCGCTTGGCACTATCGGCAAATTCCAGGCCGGGCATGCGCGTGGTCGGCAGCGATTTGATCACTGGCGTCGCGATAAAACTTGCAGGCAGATGCGGTTCGAGCAGCTCGCTATCAAAATGCGTCGGTTTGACCAGACAAGATCCTGCAGAAATCTCATTCGCGATCTCGGTTGTTTCGTAATAGCGATAAGTCGGACTGCCCGCCGCATTTCGGGTAATGCCGCTCATCGTCTCGGCATCGAAAGTCTGACCAGCTTGGTCAAGCGCGCTCTGGTAAATTTTCCAGGCGCCGCTCAAGGCTTTATCGCGCCAGCCAAGCGTTGTCGGTAGAGCCGGAATGTGAGGCTCATATCCCATAAATCCGGCAAACTCTGTATGCGGGTTCGACGCGATCGCATCGAGGGTCGCTTGCAAATCTGCGCCGGGCTCAAAGCCGCCGCGATGCAGGCCCACATCGAGCTCAATGTTCAGCTTTAACGGGCGATCGAGCAAGTTCGCGAGCTCCGCATACTGGCGAAGGCGATCAGGCGTATCAATTAGCCACTGCACATTTTGGGGCGCATCCGCAACCGCCGCGGGCAATGTCTCGAAATAGGTTTTCGCCGCCTGAACCGGCAGAGGCTTTCCAAGCAGTTGGCTTGCCTCGGGCATCATTAATGATAGCTCCGAGAGCATCGGCAAATTGAACGTCATCAAGCGGTCTGTCCCCGAGCGCTGGCGGATATGCTCGATCAGCGCCAGTGAGGGCAGCGATTTCGCCACGATCCGATACCCCATCCCATCAGGCAAATGACCGATCAAAGTATCCACATTTGCATTCAGTCTCGCGCGATCAATCACCAAGGTCGGCGTCGCGATCCCGGCCGCTTTCAGCGCGCTTTGGACGCCCAAGAAATATGCATCGCGCGGCCCGCTTTTATCGCTTGGCTTTGACATCAGGGTAGCAGCTCCAATTACGGCGGTCCCGCCGAGCAGAAGCGTTCTCCGGCTCGGCCTAAGCATTAAACGCCTCCCCAAACAGGTCAGCAAGGTGCGGATTTAAAAACTTACCCCCTGGGTCGAGGGCTTTCCGAAGGCCCAAGAAGTCCTGAAAGCGCGGGTACAACATTTCAAAATCAATCCGCTTCAGACTATGCCATTTGCCCCAGTGCGGACGCCCGCCATGGGCGAGAAAAATGGGCTCAAAATCTGAGAAGAAATAATCAAAGCGCTCATCAACGGCCGCATGAATGGCGATCGACATGCGCGGCCCGCCTTCGAACGGACTGAGCCAAGCGTCGTCAGGCGCGATGAAGCGAATTTCCATGGGGAAAAAGGCATCCTTACGCTTATCCATTTTGGCGATCACTTTTCGCAAGGCCTCGAGACCTCGCTCCTGTGGCAGATGGTATTCCATCTCGTTAAACTTTATCGGCCGCGTCGTGGCGAGCAAGTCCATCGAGGCGTCACTGACATCTTCAAGCACCCCGCTCGGCAGGGCCGATTGTGCAAGACGTCTTCGCAGCCATGGCCACCAGCCAAACTGATCGCGCAATTGTTTCAGACCTTCCAGAATTTCATCATCGTCTGACGGTTGCACCCCCGATAGATCGCCCTCATGCAGATCATGAGACAAGGTTGCGGCAACCCCAGTATTGGGCAGATAAAACACCTCGAAATTTCGATGTGCCGCCGCGCGGGTCTCTAAACTATCCAGGACAAGCTCAATCGGTTCGGCTTTGACGATCCGTCTCAGATTGAAGGCAGGAATTGTTTGAACGTCATATTCGGCAATGACGCCCAAAGCGCCGAGGGAAACCTTTCCAGCCGCGAACAGGTCCGGATTGGAGGTTGCGGACACATCGATTACCTCGCCCGTCGCGGTGACCATTCGAAAACCTCGGACATAATCATGCAAAGCGGTCAGGGTTGCGCCCGTGCCGTGAGTGCCCGTCGAGAAAGACCCCGCCAGGGTTTGATCGACTATGTCGGGTAGGTTCGGGAAAGCCCGCCCCAGTTGCTGCATCTGAGCCGCAGTCTGCATGAGCGTTGTGCCGGCTCCAAACGTCGCGATGCCTGTGTTCGCGTCATAAGTCTTCAGACCGGACAAATAGCTCACGTCAAGAATGACACCTTCGGAGGGGACAAGCCCTGAAAAAGAATGCCCGCTGCCACGCGGGCGGATGGGATGCTCACTGTCAGCGATAAATTCTGAAAGTTCGGAGAGCGTTTGCGGAGAAGCCATTCGCCGCGGTGTCGCGCGCTGAGCGCCCGACCAGTTCATCCAACTCTCTTCGCCGGATGGTGCATCTGGATAGTCAGGTGAATAGCCTTCGCGTTCGAATTTTCGATTGCCCCAAGCAATATGCTGCCCGGCAGGGATCGCCATCGCCACACCCAGCGCAGCGCCGCCTTGAAGCAATCTGCGTCGCGAAACCCCCATTGCAACCTCACTCCCTAAATGATAGTTATCACTATCGTTATTCGTGCGCTTGAATTCTGTCAATCCTAGGGGCCCTGCCATGCCGACCAGCCTTAAGCCCGAAACCAGACGTCGGGGCGCGCCGCATCAAAAGCGAAGTCAGAAGACTGTCGATCTGATCTTATCCGCGGCGTCTGAATTGCTAGAGGAGTCCGGCTTCGAAAACCTCTCCACCAATGCAATTTGCAAACGTGCAGACCTAACGCCGCCAGCGTTGTATCGCTATTTTCCAAACAAATATGCTGTCCTGAAAGAGCTTGGTGAACAGCTGATGCAAAGACAAAATCAAGTGCTTGCTGATTTTGACTGGGCGCTGACAGATGTCGATCATCTCGAACAACAACTCGCCAGCATTCTACGCGAGACCATTCGTGTAACGCGGCAAACACCTGCGGCCGTTTGGATCCTTCGTGCACTTCACGCCACACCCATCCTCT
>JAYZAM010000051.1:0-7719 GCA_036339715.1 Pseudomonadota bacterium
GGCGCAATCGCTGGTCCGCTCTCGAGCCGTTTTGCTCGGGATCAAGCCAAGCGCGTTCAATACGACCGATATTCACGTGCACGTGCCGGATGGTGCGACGCCGAAAGATGGTCCGAGCGCAGGTATTGCGATGACGACAGCAATGGTATCGCTTCTAACTGCCATCCCCGTGCACCGCGACGTCGCGAAGACGGGCGAAATTTCTCTGCGGGGCCGCGTGCTGCCGATTGGAGGCTTGAAAGAGAAGCTTCTGGCCGCATTGCGTGGTGGCATCAAAACGGTGCTGATTCCGGAAGAGAATGAGAAAGATCTGGCGGATATTCCGGACAATGTGAAGGAAAGCCTGACCATCATTCCCGTCTCAGACATTAACGAGGTGCTTGAGCGCGCGCTGGTCCGTCCGCTCACGCCGATTGAATGGTCTGAGGAAGACGAACAGGCCTTGGCGGCAACGCTGGCGGGGCGTCCATCGCCAAATGATGGCGGCGCATCGGTTCGCCACTAACGCTTTGGCGTAAAACATCAGCGGCCCCTGTTTTTTCTGACAGGGGCCGTCTTGCTTTTCTGAGCCAGACGAGGCAAAGGAAGCGTCCCGGAAGGGCGGTTAGCTCAGTTGGTAGAGCATCTCGTTTACACCGAGAGGGTCAGCGGTTCGAGCCCGTTACCGCCCACCATTTTCTAGAGAACTTTCGTCTCCAGACTTTCGCCGCGCTCAATTAAGCGTAGGCCATCGGGCGTGCGCTCAATTTTCGTAATGCTGCAATAGTTCGGGCGAAAGACAGTCACTTGATCCGTGCCCTCCAAAGCCCCCACGATGGCATTGATGGCAACGAAGTGCGTGAACACGACCGATTGATCGGGCAGAGCGTTCAGTGTGCTGAGAAGGTTTGCTTTCCAATCTGCAACCACGCCAGGCGCCGCGCTCCAATCGCCCGACATCAGGCTGCGGAGCCAGGCGACACGGTCATCGACCTCTGCCGGGGTCGGGATTTCGGTGACGTGCGGTTCAACACGGAGGCCGAGACCGCTTAAGTCCGCAAAGAATAATCCCGTTTCCTGGCATCGCGCCATGGGACTGGTGAAGGCATGCGCCAGTCCGAGCCCTGAGAGAGAGGCGGCGACAGTCTCGGCCTGCGTGCGACCAAGGTCTGACAAACCAGGGTCTGGGTGATCGCCCCAGCTCGCAGCCGCCTGGCCGTGACGAATTAGATAGATCATGCCGTAGCCAGCTGCGGGTCTTTATTGTGCTGCATAAAGACCTGCAGCGATTGTCTATATATCTCTGGTTTTGGGATGTTCAGCTCTGTGCGGACTTCATCAAGCGGCCGATCTAGGATGCTTTCGATATCAAGCTCAATCAGCCGCTTGGCGGTTTTGCCATTACGGCGCGCTTCCGCGAGCGCCGCTTTAACGCGCGCACCACTTGGCGCCACTTTAGCGATCTGGCGGGCGCCCATATAGGCAATAAAGCTGACCCCCATGCCGCCATGCTGGCTGTGGGTGAAGCCGAGCAAACAGGCTTCTCCCAGGGCGTCGCGTCCATAGCCGGTCAGGATATGGTACATATCGTGCGAGTCGCGCAAACGATTGACGTACCAAAGGAGGTCATCGTCGAATTGCTGGTAAGTTTCGCGCTGCTCGAGGCTTTCCTTTACGAGCCCGTGCGCCGTCAATCCTTCGCGTTCCATGAAATCGACATAGGTGCGTCCAACCGTCCCTTTAGGCAGGGCGTTGAGGGGGGCGTGATCATCCAGAACATCGGGCAGAAAGGTTCTGCGGTCCCGGAATGCCTGATAGTTGGGGGATTGCATGAATTTTGTCAGGTCGCGGCGGGCAGAGTCACCATTTAACGCCTGAATAATGTGGAAGACCTGTGCTGTGTCTTCTTTGTCGGCAATCAGGTTCTGCATATGCCGCCACGCTTTTAGCGGGCGTCGTTTGGGCGTTGGACGGTTAGGGTCAATATAAGGAGCGGGACGCGCCATGTCGCTTTCTCTCTCTAGGCCTAGTGAGAATCTAGCAAAGTTTGCTTAATCGAACAATGACGCTTGCGTCATGTTTTTTGCGATCTCAGTCTGCGCGAAATTGCGGCAGCGATGGTAAACGTTTGAGCAACCGCACGAACGCTGCAGTGCTGGCGCTTTCTCACTATCGCCCTGCGAGTGGAGGCATCCTATGCGAAGCTCATTACTAGCTTAGCGAAGGGTTGAGGGTATGAAAAAGATTGAAGCCATCATCAAACCGTTCAAATTGGATGATGTTAAAGAAGCGCTGCATGAAGTTGGCGTTCAGGGGATGACGGTTGTTGAAGCAAAAGGCTTCGGGCGTCAGCGCGGACACACGGAGCTGTACCGAGGTGCCGAGTATGTCGTGGATTTTCTCCCAAAATTGAAAGTGGAAGCCGTGGTCGCAGATGCCGGCGTGCAGGGTGCAATTGATGCGATCTCGAAAGCTGCGCAGACCGGAAAAATCGGCGATGGAAAGATCTTCGTTTCGGATGTAGGTGAAGCTGTCCGCATTCGAACCGGTGAAACAGGTGACGGCGCCCTTTAGCGCCGCGAGAGATTCAAGACAGGAAAAAATTGGAGGGCGTTATGGCCGATAGTGTATTGAAAATGATCAAGGATAACGACGTTGAATTCGTCGACCTTCGATTCACTGACCCCCGCGGGAAGATGCAGCATGTGACCTTTGATAAGAGCATGATCGATGCGGACTTCTTTGAAGAAGGTCAGATGTTTGATGGCTCTTCGGTCGCCGGTTGGAAGGCGATCAACGAATCAGACATGAACTTGAAGCCGGATGTTGCCACCGCGAAAATCGATCCGTTCTTCCAGCAAACGACGCTTGCGGTTTTCTGTGACATCCTCGATCCAATTACGGGACAGGCCTATAACCGTGACCCACGGATGACCGCGAAGAAAGCCGAAGCTTATCTGAAGTCTACCGGCGTTGGCGACACAGCCTATTTCGGTCCTGAAGCTGAATTCTTCGTATTCGACGATGTGCGTTGGAACACAGAACCACACATGACGGGCTACAGCTTTGATTCAACAGAGCTTCCAGCCAATACAGGCAAATCCTATGAAATGGGCAATATGGGCCACCGCCCAGGTCCAAAAGGCGGTTACTTCCCAGTACCACCAGTGGACTCAGAGCAGGACATGCGGTCTGAAATGCTGTCTGTTATGGGTGAGCTTGGCCTCGAGCCAGAAAAGCACCACCACGAGGTGGCACCAGCACAGCACGAACTTGGTATGAAGTTCAACACGCTCGTCACCATGGCGGACAATCTGCAGCTCTATAAGTACGTAATCCACAATGTTGCGGCGAGCTATGGCAAGACAGCGACCTTTATGCCGAAGCCATACTTCAACGATAACGGCTCTGGTATGCACGTGCACCAGTCAATCTGGGCTGGCGGTAAACCGACATTTGCTGGCGACCAGTATGCCGGTCTGTCCGAAACCTGCTTGCACTATATTGGCGGCATCATTAAGCACGCGCGCGCTCTGAATGCGCTGACCAATGCTTCAACCAACACTTACAAGCGTCTGGTCCCAGGCTTTGAAGCGCCGGTTATGCTGGCTTACTCAGCGCGTAACCGCTCTGCTTCGATCCGTATTCCGTTTGGAACTGGCGAAAAAGCCAAGCGTATTGAAACCCGCTTCCCAGACCCAACTGCGAACCCATACCTCGCCTTTGCTGCGCTGTTGATGGCGGGTCTTGATGGCATTGAGAACAAAATCCATCCGGGCGACGCGATGGACAAAGACCTTTACGATCTGCCCCCTGCTGAAGCGGCGGCAATCCCACAGGTTTGTGGATCTCTCGCTGAAGCCTTGGCGGCACTCGATGGCGACCGTGACTTCCTCAAGAAGGGCGGCGTTTTCGACGACGATCAGATCGATGCGTATATCGAACTCAAGCAGGAAGAAGTGGAGCGCCTTCAGCTGCACCCACACCCTGTCGAATTCGATATGTACTACAAAGTCTAATCGACTTCTCGCGTCTGGGGGAAAAGGGCGCCAAAGAAAGCACCGAAGCCATTGGCTTCGGTGTTTTTCTTATTTCAAAGACTTTAAAAACGCCTCTAGCGCCGCGTTGGTCGCATCTGGGGCTTCTTGCTGGACCCAATGGCCGACACCCGGGACGATCGTTGATCCGCGAAAGTCCGTGCAGGCCATGCCTGCCATTGCAAACGCATCCACACCCGGAACGAAATTTCGAACCGGGTCTTTCTCGCCACCAATGAAACAGGTCGGTTGAGACAGCGGTACGCCGCGATAGTCCGCCAATTCCTGATGGTCGAGATCAAGCGCTCGATACCGATTGAACGCGCCGCGGAAGCCGCCCTTTTCGAATGAGGTGGCATAGATTTCGAGTTCTTCAGGTGACAGCCAGGCCGGGAAGGGATCCGGATCAATCAATCCGTCCAGTAGCTTCGATCCAGCTTCTTTGTTTCCGAGACTATTACCCTCCGGAGAGTCCCCAGAAATAGCGTAATAGATCTTGCGCAAAGCGGCGCGCGGATCGGCTTCCATTTCGGCTTCAACGATGCCTTCTTCCTGGAAGTACAACATGTAGAAAAATCGGTCGGCATAGACCATCCGCATCAAGTCCAGCAGAGAAACCTCCCCGCCAGGCGTGTACGGTACGCTCATGCCGGCGACCGCTCGAACTTTATCGGGATAGATCAGGGCGGTTGTATAGACGATGGGCGCGCCCCAATCGTGACCGAACAGAACAATCGGACCATCACTCAACTCGTCCATCACTGCCGCGACATCAGAGGCCAGCGATTTCAGGGAATAAGCTGAAATCTCATGCGGTTTGGCGCTGTCCCCGTATCCACGCACATCCATGGCTGCGATCCGGTAACCCCGTTCGGAAAAATGGGTCATCTGGTTTCGCCAGGAGCAGGAATGCTCTGGCCAACCATGGACGCAAAGGATCGTTGGTCCTTCGCCCTCAACGGTCACAGAGATTGGTCCGGCTTCGGCTTCGACAAATATTTGCATCGCTTATCCCCTTATCACGCCGCTTTGATGTGACGCGAAAACCTTGTCATCTGGTTGAGGAACTCAGTCGAGTCTTTTCAAAGCCTTACTTATCGGATGCGGCCGTCTCTTTCTCTTTACGCTTGACTGCGATCCACAGCGCTTCCTGGGCGTCCAGATCAAGATCGCTAAAGCCAGAGACGCCATTTGGGGCGATTTTTTCCATAGCGCGGAAGCGTCGCTCGAACTTTGAATTGGCTTTCCTGAGGGCGACTTCTGGATCGACGTTCAAGCGCCGTGCGAGATTCACCGCGACAAATAACAGATCGCCAACTTCTTCCTCGATATGGTCCGTATCGGCTTCGTCTATGGCCTCTCGGACTTCGCCCATCTCTTCCTCGAGTTTAGAGAAGATGTCTTTCGGATCGGTCCAGTCGAACCCTGTTCGCGCCGCGCGTTTTTGCAGCTTTTCGGAGCGCATCAGCGCCGGCAATGCCGCAGCAACGCCGGCAAGCGCACTGTCATCTTGCTCTGTCTTGGTGGCGCGTTCCGCGGCTTTGATTTCTTCCCAGGCAGTGGTTTGTTCCTCAGCGCTGCGTTGAAGATCAGAGCCAAAAACGTGTGGATGACGTCGGATCATTTTCTCACTGATCGCTTGGGTGACGTCCGAAATCGAAAAATGGCCTTCATCCTTCGCGATTTGGGCATGAAAGACGACCTGAAGCAGTAAGTCTCCCAATTCGTCGGCGAGATCCTTCATGTCGCCGCGCGCAATTGCATCTCCGACCTCATAGGCTTCTTCAATTGTATAGGGGGCGATGGTTTCGAAGCTTTGCTCCAAATCCCAAGAGCAGCCGGTTTCGGGCGTCCGCAAACGTTGCATGATCTCGAGCAGGTCATCGAAATCAAATGGCGGAGACAATTGTCGTTGAGCCATGTGGCCAATCCCTTGTTATCGTGACCCGATCAATGACCGGCTGATCTCCCATAAGGTGAACAGAGTCGCTGTGCACGCAAATTGGTTGAAACGCGGAAACAATTGACATCTCTGACAACTGATATGACACCGCGCTCAGGGCCGGATCAGGAGAATCGGATTGACGGAAGCTGTTTGCGTCGCGCCTACGGGATGCCTGTTAGGCGAGGGGCCGCTTTGGAGCCCCAGTGAGGGGTTTCTCTGGTGGGTCGATATTAAGCGGGCTAAGTTACATCGGTACAATCCGAAAACGGGCAATACGCGCCGCTATGATCTTCCCCTGCACGCAAGCGCTTTGGCGCTGGCGGATGGCGGTCTAATCATGGTCGGCGATCGCGAAGTCGGGCGCTATGACACCGCCACGGAGGACTATGAGTGTCTCTACAGACTGAACGAGCCTGAGGGGTTTCGAACCAATGATGGCGGTATGGCCCCAGATGGCAGCTTCTGGTTTGGAACGATGGATGATGCAGAAACTCTACCTGAAGGTCAGTATTACCGATTAGCACCTGACTTCAGCGTGGAGCGCATCGGGCTTCCGGAAGTGCTCGTGACTAACACATTTCAGTTTGCGCCGGATTCAAAAACCTTTTTCACAAGCGATAGCGCGGAACAGATGATTTTGGCATATTCCTATGATCTAGAGACGGGCGGGCTCTCCGACCGACGCGTCTTCGCTTCCACCTTGGAGGCCGGCTGTTATCCGGACGGTTCAGCGCTTGATACGGAAGGCTATCTCTGGAACGCGCAATGGGCCGGATCTCGGCTGGTGCGTTACGCGCCTGATGGTGCGATTGACCGCGTGGTCAAATTGCCCGTGTCCCGACCAACCAGCTGTGCGTTCGGAGGCCCTGACTTGACCACATTGTACATTACTTCCGCACGCATCGGCCTAAGCGATGCCGCTTTGGATCGCCAGCCAATGGCGGGCAGTCTGTTCGCTCTGGATGTCGAAACGCCGGGGCTTCCTGTCCCTGAATTTGGGCAAGCCAGAAGCCTTTAGCTTGCGATTCAGCTCGTTTGCACCCAAGTGACTTCACAAGCGTAGAAATGCGCAGTAAGGAGCCCATCTACCCCGAAAGTCAGGATTACAAGAATGGCCGACAAGGACAAAAAGAAAAGCGTTGGTCCGATTACCTTCGCCCGGCAGGTTGAAGCCGAAGGCCGGAAGGTGACATGGACCTCAACGCCGGAGACCATTCAGGCGACAATTATGGTCGTTGTGATGTCGATCATTGTGGCCCTGTTTCTGTTTCTGTCGGATCAATTTATCGCCATGGTCATCCGGTGGATCACCGGTCTGGGCGGCTAAGCTAGAATAATAAGGAGCGCTCCGCGCATGGCTGAGGCAAAATGGTATATCGTCCACGCTTACTCAAACTTTGAGAAAAAAGTGGCGCAAGCGATCCGCGATCAGGCGGCAATGAAGGGTCTCGAAGAAATGATCGAGGATCTGGAAGTGCCAACGGAAGAAGTGGTCGAAGTCGTTCGAGGCAAGAAAAAGACGATCGAAAAGCGCTATTTCCCGGGCTACGTCCTGATGAAGGCGAAATTGACCGATGACGTGTACCACCTCGTCAAAGATACGCCTAAAGTCACCGGCTTTCTCGGCGCCGATGGCGGCAAGAAACCACTGCCCGTCCCGCAGCGCGAAGTTGATCGCATTCTGGGCACGTCAGAGGATCCAATCGAAGAACGTCCAAAGCCAACAGTCGTCTACGAAATTGGCCAGGAAGTTCGCGT
>JAYZAM010000052.1:0-2734 GCA_036339715.1 Pseudomonadota bacterium
CGACCCCTATCCCGAGAACGCTTGCGCAATCGGTGCATGGCGATCTCGACATTTCCATCCTCGATGAAAAGCCGGCCGGCCGCCAGCCGGTTGAGACGCGCGCCGTATCAGATGTCCGTATGCAAGACGTGACATCTGCCGTTGGACGCGCAATTCAACGCGGTGAGCGCGCATTCTGGGTTTGCCCGAGAGTCGATACTGACGACGAAGATGGAAGCTCTGCCGTGGCGCGTGCTGCGATGTTACGCGATGCTTTGGGCACAGAGGTCGGCTTGGTCCATGGTCGGATGAAAGGCGAGGAAAAAGATGCTGCGCTCGAAGCCTTCCGGACCGGGAAAACAAAAGTCCTCGTCGCCACAACGGTAATTGAAGTTGGCGTGGACGTGCCCGAGGCGACCATCATGGTCATAGAACGTGCCGAAGGGTTCGGTCTCGCGCAATTGCATCAGCTGCGCGGGCGCGTCGGTCGCGGTGATAAAGCGAGTTATTGTCTCCTGCTCTATCGGGCGCCGCTGACAGAAATGGCCCGTGAACGTTTAGAAACGTTGCGCCGCACAGAAGATGGATTCGAAATCGCGGAGGCAGATTTCAAACTTCGCGGCCCAGGCGATCTTCTTGGAAAAGCGCAGTCTGGCCTTGTCACTTACCGCCTGATCGATCTGCCACAGCATGCTGACCTGATCGATGTGGCGCGCAAAGATGCTCAGAACGCAACAGAAACAGCTGATAAAATAGATCCGAAACGCGCCGAAGCCTTAGGCTTGCTCAGTCAGCTTCTCAGCCCTGACCTGCGATTCAACGACTAAAGCTTCTTTGTCATCGGCTGGCTCGAAGTCTGGCACCACCAATCCGGCGGTGAGGATCATTTTTGCGCCCTCTTCGACCGTCATATTCAGCGGCACGGTTTCCGCCTCTTCAACATAAATGAGAAAACCAGACGTCGGATTCGGCGTTGTCGGCACAAAGACACCAATCTTGGTCGACCCCAGTTTGGATCCAATTTCACCTTTCGCATGGGATGAAACAAATGCGATGCACCAGGAATCTTTTTTCGGGTATTCCACCATCACGCAGCGATCAAAACTGGCCTGCTGATTGTTGGCGAGGACTTCGGTCAGCTGCCGCAAAGCAGCATAGACATTTTTGACAATCGGAATGCGGCTCAGAATTCGATCCGTCGCGGCCAGCAGAGACCGCCCAAGCAAGTTTGCCGTAATCGCGCCAAGAATGGTCAAAGCCACAACGAGGACCAGAACACCGAAGCCAGGAATGGCGTAATTCGTATAGGTCTCAGGCTGCAGAAGCGGCGGCAAGAGCGGCTTCACCCGACTATCGATGAAATTAATCAGGAATTGCAGGATGAAGAAAGTTGCTGCCAATGGGGCCGCAATCACCATGCCGGCAAAAAAGCGCCCTCGCAGCCAAGCGAACAGGCCAATTGGCTTTGGCTTGCCCATACCGGAGATCATTTCTTCAGGGGTCTTTCCCTTTGCCATGTTTCAATCCTCAGCCACGCCTACCGCGCCGTTATAGCTTGGCGACCCCTAGTTTGACGTTAATTATGGCAAAGATGGGAGCAGATTCTGACTTTGAAACCGGCCTGAGCACTCTTTTCACAAGAGTTTTCGGCAAAATGTCCTCATTAGAGGCCTTTAAGCGTTTGTCTGGCGGCGCTAGCCAGGAAACCTGGGCCTTATCAGGTAACGGTCACGATGCGATTCTCAGACGTGCGCCGGGCGGCACCAGCCAAGCGCGTTCGTCCGCCGCAATCGGATTAAAGGCAGAGGCAGCCCTAATCGAAGCGGCAAGCGCCGCCGGTGTCCCTGTCCCCGAGGTTTTACATGTTCTTCAAGACCGAGACGGTCTGGGCGATGGATTTCTGATGAGCCGGGTTTTGGGCGAAACGATTGCTCGACCGATCCTGCGAAACGACGAATATGCGCAGGCACGTTCCGCGCTCGCGCAACAGTGCGGGTGGGCTTTGGCTGCGATCCATTCAATTTCTCTAGAAGGCCTTCCAGATGCTCTGCCGCGCAGTGACGGTCTGGCGCAAATCGCTCAATATGAAGAGATCTATAGAGGCTTCGATGCCCCCCGTCCGGTGTTCGAGCTTGCATTGCAATGGCTTAAGGCGAATGCGCCAGCGCAGCTTGATCCGGTATTGGTCCACGGTGATTTCCGGCTCGGCAATCTTATGATCGACGAAAACGGATTGGTTGCCGTGCTCGATTGGGAACTTGCGCATATTGGCGACCCGCGAGAGGATCTTGCCTGGCTCTGTGTCAATTCCTGGCGCTTTGGCCAAACACAGAACCGCGTCGGCGGCTTCGGTCAGCTAGAGGACTTATTGGCGTCCTATAATAGCGCAACCGGCCAAAAGATCAGTCCGACGGATGTTGATTGGTGGGAACTGCTCGGGACTCTGAAATGGGGCATCATGTGCATGATCATGTATGAAGCGTTCCGTACCGGCGCAGATGCGAGCGTCGAGCGTGCTGCGATCGGACGTCGCGTATCAGAAACCGAGATCGATCTGATCAATCTTTTGGAGGCGGCCAATGCATGATCAGCCCAGCGTATCCGAACTGCTCGTAGCGGTTAAATCGTTCCTCGATGACACAGCAGCTCCAAACCTCAAAGGTCACGCCGCGTTTCACGCGCGGGTTGCGAGCAACGCCCTCGCGACGGCCTTGAGAGATCTCGAACAGAGGCCGGATGCGGAAGCGCAAGAACG
>JAYZAM010000053.1:0-4744 GCA_036339715.1 Pseudomonadota bacterium
CTTCACTTCCGCAACATAGGTTTCGGCAGCCTGAGAGATGACAGATTTTAAATCTGAATTCTTTTTTACAAACTTTGGAACCCAGTCCGTCATGCCCAGTAGATCGTTGGTAACAAGGATTTGTCCGTCACACCCAGCTGAGGCACCAATTCCGATTGTCGGACACGAAACGGCTTTTGTGATCTGATCGGCGAGATCGGGCGCCACGCCTTCGACCACGATCGCAAAAGCGCCAGCTTCATCTGCGGCGAGGGCTTCTGCTATCGCCTTATCCCACTCCGCGTCTGTGCGCCCTTTCGCGCGAAATCCACCGTCTACATTGATGGCCTGTGGGCGCAGACCGACATGCCCCATGACAGGAATACCGCGCTCGACGAGATGGCGAATTTGTGTTGCGGCATATGTCCCGCTTTCGATTTTCACCGCGTGGCAGCCTGTTTCCTGCATGATCCGGGCGGCGTTCAGGAAAGCCTGATCAGAATTGGTCTCATATGAACCGAACGGCATATCGACCACAACAAATGCCTGGCGCGATCCCCGCATCACGGCCTGACCGTGAAGAATCATCATCTCCATAGTTACCCCGACCGTCGATGGCAGGCCGTGAACGACCATGCCAACGCTATCTCCGACCAGAAGAATATCACAATGGGAATCGAGAATGGCTGCCATCTGCGCATCATATGCAGTTAGACAAACCAGTGGCTCTCCTGATTTAGCCTTAGCGATATCGGTCACCGTCTTGCGGCGAATCTTGGTCTGTGCGGACATGCGAATACTCTATTCTGGCTTGGCGCTGCCTTTAGCAGACCCCTTCTCCAACGCAAATATGATGGCTGTGCCGAATTAGCCCGGAATAGCTACAACCCCAAACAGGATTGGGTGCAACCATAGCGCGATCGCAGCCCAGACAATGGCGCCTGCGCCCACTGAAATCACATCCATCATCGGGTTCAGCGTCGTCTCAGGCCTAGGGCCATTATCTCCGCGGCGTTTGACCATGATACGATCGAACACCGCATAGGCGAGAAAACTGCCAAACAGAATCACCGAATTAATCTCGCCATTGGCGAGCAAATGCCCGAGCGCCCAAAGCTTAACCGCCAGCAGCATCGGATGTTTGCTGGCCTTTTTGATGTAGCCAGCGGGAAGCTGCGACGCCACCAATAGAATGAGCGCCGGTATTGTCAGCACCAAATTGATATGGGCGAGCCAAGTCGGCGGATTATATAACAGGCCGAGCCCGCGCGTGGCGCCATAGCCATAGATTATGAGGATGAAACCAATAAGTGACAGGACACTGTAAAGCCCCATGAACGGGCCATATCCCATGCGCGTCCTCAGATCTTTCTCCGGCGCCCGGGACCGGATCGCAGAGAAAACGTGCACGCCATAGAAAATCACCAAGCCAGCAAGAAACATCAACATAGAAACTACCCTCCTTGTCCCTACAGACTATTTTTTTGGTTGTTTGACAAAGGGTTCCTTGTCTCGACAGCAGATTTTGTCGAAAAGTTCACAATTTTGATATTGCCTTTTTTCGATAAGCTGTTATTGTTTTTCAATAATCACTTCAAGAGGAACGATATGAAAATCATCCCCACCCTCCTCCTAGGAGCCGCCCTCACAGCAACCGCTCACGCCGCGGACAGTGAGCCGAGCACCAGCGATTGGTCGCTCTTGGAAAATTCCAACGGCAAAGCGATCTACTCGACTGAAGCTGGCTCACCTGCGCTCGTTCTTGGATGCAATGATGCCGGGAAGATCTCCGCCACGTTCAGCCTCGATGGCAATGTCGTCGACAAACTGCAATCTCGCTCCCTTCGCTCTCGCCGCGTCTCCGGCACACTGTCTGTAGAAGGCAAGGAAACCGCCACTCTGGATTGGGCGTATCTGCCGACACGCAACATGGCGTCTCCAATGGAAAACAAGTTCGCACGACGCCTCTACAATGCTGCCGTCACCGGCTCGAACGTAACGCTCGACCTTGGTCGCCGCGGCACTTACGAGTTCACACCACCGAAACTGAACTCAGACTTCGAAACGTTCGCGAACGGCTGTGCCTAATCGATAGCGACGCAATACGACCTATTATTCGGCTGCGGCGGGAACGATGGTAACACTCTCGCCGCAGCCACACGCATCCGTCTGGTTCGGATTGCTGAATGTGAACTTCTCGTGCAGCAGAGTGGTTTCGTAATCGACTGTTGAGCCAAGCAAGAACAGAACAGCCTTGGCATCGACGACGATTTTCACGCCTTTGTCTTCGACAATCTCGTCCAGAGGCTCAGGCGCAGCGACATAATCCATGACATATTCCATGCCCGCGCAGCCGCCATTGGTCACACCCACGCGCAAATAGCCCGTGTCTTTTTCAGACATGATTTCCGATACGCGCGCCGCAGCGGCGTCTGTCAGGGTCACAAGTTTTGGTCTCGGTCGTCTGGCCATGATCTTTACATAAGGTCGAAACGCTTGCGCTTCAATTAAAGCATATTCAGCGCCAAACGCGCTTCATCGGACATTCGCGACGGATCCCATGGAGGATCAAACGTCAAACGAACTTCAACATCCGCGATTCCCTCAACGGTCCGCGCCGCCGTTTCGATCCAGCCGGGCATGTCGCCGGCGACCGGACATCCCGGCGCCGTCAGGGTCATATCGATATCAACCTTGCGATCATCATCGATATCAACTTTGTATATCAGCCCCAATTCATAGATATCGACGGGGATCTCTGGATCGTAGACGGTTTTGAATGCCGCAATCAGATCATCCGTGATGCGGTTCAGCTCGGCTTGCGGAATCGCTGATTTTTCCTCTGTCGCCGGTTCAGGCGCAGAGACGTCAATCACGTCACGAGAGGTCATATCATCTGCCATTTCGGCACCTATATAAGCATTCCGCGCGCTTTGTGTAGCGCTTCTATGAAAGCATCGACTTCTTCGATCGTGTTGTAAATCGCGAAACTCGCGCGCGCTGTCGCAGACACGCCCAGATGATTCATAAGGGGCTGCGCGCAATGATGGCCAGCACGAACCGCGACACCGTAGCGATCAAGGATTTGCGCGAGATCATGCGGGTGCGCCCCCTCAATCGAGAAAGACAATACCGCGCCTTTGCCTGCTGCCGTGCCGTGCACCGTTAAGCCGTTAACGCCCCGCAAGCCCTCATAAGCGCGTTCATAGAGGGCGTGTTCATGCGACGCGATTTCCGCATGATCGAACTGTTTCAGCCAATCAATCGCCGCACCGAACCCGATTGCTTGCAAGATAGGCGGTGTGCCGGCTTCGAACTTATGAGGCGCTTCATTATACGTGACACGGTCGCGTTCGACGATTTCAATCATTTCGCCACCGCCCTGGAACGGACGCAGACGCGCCAATGAAGCGGCCTTGCCATACAGCGCTCCAATACCGCTTGGCCCGTAAATTTTGTGCCCGGTCAGCACGTAATAGTCACAATCGAGCGCTTGAACGTCGATGTTGAGGTGGACCCCGGACTGACACCCATCAAGCAATACCTCAGCCCCGACCGCATGCGCCAGACGCACGATCTCGGAGGCGTCGGTCACGGTGCCGAGCACATTCGACATGTGCGTTACTGCAACAATCTTGGTTTTATCGGATAAGGCGGCTTGCAGCGCCCCCATATCGAGGGCGCCAGTCTCATCCACATCTACCCATTTCAGGACCGCGCCATAGCGTTCGCGCAGGAAATGCCAGGGTACGATGTTGGAGTGATGCTCCATAATGGAAAGCACGATTTCGTCGCCGGGCTCGATCTCATCTGCGATACCATTGGCAACCAGGTTGATGGCTTCCGTGCCACCCTTGGTAAAGATGATTTCATTCACCGATTGAGCATTGATAAAGGCACGAATTTTCTCGCGTGCGCCTTCATAGGCTTCGGTCGTTTCGTTCGCCAATGTATGGATACCGCGATGAACGTTGGCGTACGCGGTTCGCCCTTGCTCTGACATTGCGTCGAGGACGGCATCCGGTTTTTGCGCACTGGCGGCATTATCAAAATAGACCAGCGGTTTGCCATTCACCTCGCGGGAGAGGATCGGAAATTCCGCCCGAATGGCGTCGAGATCCAGCGGTCGGCTCATCGAACCGTCTCCGTCAGGAAACTGCGCGCCGCGTCGAGAAGTGCGTCGCGAACACTGTCGCTCGCCTCTTCCAGGGCTTCTGCGATGAAAGCTTCGGTCAAAAGCGCGCGCGCTTCGGCTTCCGGGATACCGCGTTGCCGCATGTAAAAGAGCTGGTTCGGATCGAGCGCGCCGGACGTATTGCCATGCGCGCACTCGACATCATCGGCATAAATTTCAAGTTCCGGCTTGGCGAAAACAATGGCACCATCCTCGAGCAGCAAAGCCTGATGCTGCATGTCGGCGTCAGTATACTGACCGACGGTTCGCGGAACGAAGAATTTGCCTTGGAATACGCCTGTACCGCCATCCAGAACTGCGCCTTTCGTGACCTGTCGTGTCACAGACGACGGCGCCCCGTGGCGCACATGACTGGTGAAATCAGCATGGTATCCGCTTGCGGCGAGGTAAGCCCCGTTCAGCGTCGCGCGCGATCCACTTTCCTGATGCGTCAGCCGGGTTTCCAACCGAGCGACTTTCGCCCCAAACGCCAACGCCGTTTGAGTAAAAACAGATCCCTCACCAAGATTGACGATTGCTGTGATGGCCTGAGCTTCGTCACGATTTCCACGCTGTAGGACCGTGCGCCGA
>JAYZAM010000054.1:0-8418 GCA_036339715.1 Pseudomonadota bacterium
GGTTATTGTCAGGACCAATCCGAGCACATGCCCGACAAAGGCGAGGATCATGATCAGTCGGGGGCCGAGCTTGTTATACAGGAAACCGAAGACCACCATGGCGAGCGGAAAGCCCAGGAACGCCATGGAATTGACCCAGCCAAGTTCCGTATCCGAGAGCTGAAACTCCTCAGACAATTGTGTCAGAATGCCGGCCCGAATAGCGAACGTCATCGCCGTGACGATCAAGGACAAACAACTCAACCAGAACAATTGGTTCCGATTGATGCCGGCCTCCAGCGGGGCCGTCTCCGTCATGGTGCTCATGTTTCCTCCCTAGAATTCTACTTTATGTCAGGCCAAGCATCTTGCGGTTGGCTTCTGTGCTGACTTCACCACCTGCAAAGTCGTCAAAGGCTTTATCGGTGACGCGGATAATATGATCAGAGACGAACTTAGCGCCTTCACGCGCGCCGTCTTCCGGGTGCTTCAAGGCGCACTCCCATTCGACCACGGCCCAGCCATCAAAGTCATAGCCGGCCAATTTCGAAAAAATCGCTCCGAAATCGATCTGTCCGTCCCCCAAAGACCGGAACCGACCCGGGCGCTCAACCCATCCCTGATAACCGCCATAAATACCACTCTTTCCGTTCGGACGGAATTCGGCATCCTTCACATGGAACATGCGAATGCGGTCGTGGTAGTGATCAATAAATGCGAGATAATCGAGCTGCTGAAGAATAAAGTGGCTCGGGTCATACAGAATGTTGCAGCGGGCGTGACCATCGACCTCTTCGAGGAAGCGCTCAAACGTGACGCCGTCATGTAAATCTTCGCCCGGATGGATCTCGTAGCAAACATCGACGCCGCACTCATCATAATAGTCGAGGATCGGACGCCAGCGCTTCGCCAGTTCTTTAAACCCTTCTTCGACCAGACCCGCCGGACGTTGCGGCCAAGGATACATGAACGGCCAGACGAGCGCGCCGGGGAAAGACACTGAACGATCCAGCCCCAGGTTTTGCGACGCTTTCGCCGCATACATGACCTGCTGCACAGCCCATTCCTGACGTGCTTGTGGCTTGCCATGCAGCTCAGCAGGCGCGAACGCATCAAAAGCTGTGTCATAGGCTGGGTGAACCGCGACGAGCTGGCCCTGAATGTGAGTCGAGAGCTCAGTGATCTCAACGCCCCATTCGCGGCACTTACCTTTCAATTCATCGCAATAATCTTTGCTTTCCGCCGCCAGCTTTAAATCCATGCAAACCGGGTTATCCGACGGAATTTGAACGCCTTTATAGCCAGCCTCGGCCATCCAGCGACACGCATTCTCCATCGTGTCAAAAGGCGCATCGCCCATGAATTGTGCGAGAAAAATGGCTGGGCCCTGCATCGTTTTCATATGCTGATCTCCGTCCAGGCAGACTGATTGTTACTACTTTCCACGAGCGCTTCGACGAAGGCCATGCCGCGCACAGCGGCGTCCATGCCGGCACTTACACCGCCTTGTGTTTCGAGTGCGTGCGCGAACTCGAGGTAAATGTTTGCGAATGCCTCAATATAGCCCTCCGGATGCCCGGGCGGGGTCCGGAAGCCGGCTTGCACGTGTTCCGGCAAATAGCCTTGCGCAGCACGAAGGACTTCGGTCGGGCGATCTGTATACGTCCGGATCAGCGTGTTGGGCTCTTCTTGGTTCCATTCCAGGCCACCTGTTTCGCCGTAAACTCGAATTGTCAGCGCGTTCTCCTTGCCGACACAAACCTGGCTGGCGCTTAGCACACCTTTCACAACATCTTCCATGCGAAACAGTGCAGACCCGTCATCATCGAGGCGGCGGCCTTCTACAAAAATGGACAGATCCGCGGCGACATGCGTCATGATTTTGCCTGTCACGAATTCCGCGAGATTATGCGCATGCGTTCCGATATCGCCCATACACCCTGAGATACCAGATCTTGCTGGGTCGGTGCGCCAATCGGCTTGTTTGTTTTCAACTTCTCCCGCGAGCCAACCCTGGATGTATTCGACAAACACTTTGCGGACTTTACCAATGCCGCCCTCAGCAACGATGGCCTGAGCCGCGCTGACCATCGGATAGCCGAGATAGGTATGCGTCAGGCCGTAGGCCAGCGTGCCATTCGCCTGCACGATCTTGGCGAGCGCTTTGGCTTCATCCAGATTCAGCGTCGCGGGCTTATCCGAGAGCACATGAAACCCAGCCTCGAGCGCGGCCTTGGCAACCGGAAAGTGCACATGATTGGGGGTCACGATGGCCACAAAATCCATGCGCTTATCTTCGGGCAAAGCTGCCTCTGATTGCATCATGGTTTGGTAATCTGGATAGCAGCGAGACAGATCCAATCCGAGTTTCTGCCCGGTGGCTCGGCTATTTTCCGGATCTCTCGAAAATGCCCCGCAAACGAGATCGATTTTTCCGTCCAACCGCGCGGCGAGTCGATGAACATCACCAATAAAAGCGCCCTGGCCGCCACCGACCATGCCCATTCGGAGCCTACGTTCCGTCACGATTTGAGCCTCCCTAGCCCAAGATTATAGGTATTATATTTTGTCTTGTTGCTGTTAGCGCTAACAGCTTGACGCAAGCGATGCAACACCGTCCGAAGCGATTTTTGATAGCGCTATCAATATTTCTGGACAGGTTCTGGAGTGAAAGCTAAGCGAAAGACCAGACGCGCTCCACAAGCATTAAATTTTCAGCGCGTGCGGGGATCTGGAGGATCAATAATATGCGCATATTCGCCCTAACAGCACTGGCAAGCGGAGTGCTTTTTGCTTGCTCGACCCCGACGCCGACACCCTCAATTGAAACGATAGGATCGATCGATCGCGTCATGCCGGAATTGGATGCGATTGTTGCGCCGGGTGCACAGATCGAAGTTCTGGCGCGGGGCTATGTCTGGCCTGAAGGTCCTGTCTGGGTCGAGGACGAACAGGCGCTCTATTTCAACGACGTGCCGGAAAACAAAATGTACCGCTGGACAGCAGAAACAGGTGCAAACCTGTTCCTGGCGCCATCGGGCGGCGCCACCCCTGAGATGGCGGAGGTGATGCGCGAGCCGGGCGCGAACGGAATCATCGAATGGAGCGGCGCGCCTGGGAAACTCCTGCTCGCCGATCACGGGGCGCGTGGGCTGTCTGTCCTGGACCCTGTTTCGAAGTCACGTGACACCATCGTGTCGACCCATGATGGGAAGTCGCTCAACAGTCCAAATGATATCGTTGAGCGGAGCGATGGGGCTCTGTTCTTCACTGACCCTCCATATGGGCTCAAGAACCTCAATGAAGCAGCCGAGAAAGAACTGAGCTATAACGGCGTCTACCGATTAGACGCGGGCCAGCCAGCGGCGTTGATCATCGATGACCTGAGCTTCCCGAACGGGATCGGTCTATCGCCTGACGAGGAGACTCTTTACGTGGCGGTTTCCGACCCAGAGGGCCCGGTGATCATGGCCTATGACACCACACCCGCAGGTGGCGTTTCAAACGCACGTGTCTTTTTCGATGCCGCTGAGGATCTGAAAGATGGCGGCGGATTACCAGACGGAATGGATATCGCCCGCAACGGGACGATCTTCGCAACCGGACCAAAAGGAGTTTATGTCCTGTCGCCGAAGGGTGAAGTGCTCGGAACAATTTCCACTGGAATGGCAACGTCAAACTGTACGCTCAATGACGATGAGACGTATCTCTATATGACGTCATCATCAGTCCTGGCTCGGGTTCCCGTGAAACTGAAATAACGCGCGCAATTGCCCACGTCGCATTGATTTCTCGCTTCAGTCTTTCTAGCACCGCTGGGGAACACGAGCGGAAACGAAGATGCGGCTTTCAGATTGTCATAATTTCTCGGATTTCAGGGCATTGGCGAAGAAACGCCTGCCCAGCCCGGTCTTCCATTACATTGATGGGGCGGCGGATGATGAGCAAACCTATCGACGCAATACGGAAGCGTATGGCGATGTCGACCTTGTTCCAAGCGTTCTGAACGATGTGGAAACAGTCGATCTATCCGTCGAGGTTATGGGGCAAAAGCTCGATATGCCCTTCTATTGCGCCCCGACCGCACTGCAGCGTCTCTTCCATCATGAAGGTGAACGCGCCGTTGCGCGGGCCGCAACCCAGTTCGGCACTATGTTCGGGGTCTCATCACTGGCCACGGTCACGGTTGAAGAAATTGCGGAGCTCGCTCCAGGCCCCAAAATGTTCCAATTCTATTTCCACAAAGACCGCGGCCTGAATGACGCACTTCTGGAACGCGCCCGCGCCGCACAATTCAACGTCATGGCGTTGACCGTGGATACGATTACGGGCGGGAATCGCGAGCGCGATCTACGCACGGGCTTTACATCGCCGCCGCGGCTGACCCCAAGCTCGCTCTTCAGTTTCGCCGCCCATCCATCCTGGGCGTGGAATTTCCTCACCAAAGAGAAATTCGATATGCCGCATCTTTCCGAGCATGTCCGCCACGGCACCAATCTGGCGATCTCCGTTGGCGAGTATTTCTCTTCGCTGCTGGATCAGACGATGAACTGGAAAGACGCAGAAAAACTTTGCGCGCAATGGAACGGTCAATTCGCGCTGAAGGGCATTATGAGTGTCGAAGACGCCAAACGCGCGGTCGATATTGGCTGTACGGGGATCATGGTTTCCAATCACGGCGGACGTCAGCTCGATGGAAGCCGTGCGCCATTTGATCAGCTGGCGGAGATCTGCGACGCGGTTGGCGATCAGATTGATGTGATCTGTGAGGGCGGCGTTCAACGCGGCACCCACGTTCTGAAGGCGCTCTCCGTCGGCGCGAAAGCCGTGTCGGGAGGACGCTACTACCTCTATGCGCTCGCCGCTGCCGGGCAAGCTGGCGTTGAACGTGCGCTCGGAAATCTCAGAACCGAGATCGAGCGCGATATGAAGCTCATGGGTAAGACACGCATCAATCAATTATCGCGTGAAAACCTGAGGTGGCGACGCCACTAAACATCTACCGCATCTGCCCTTCCCCTTAGAAAGCCTTGCGGTCGCGCATCCTGTGGCGAATAACGATCTTACATAGAAAACATAGGAGGCAGACGTGGGCGATTTTTCGAATAAGACGGTTTGGATCACAGGCGCATCTTCCGGGATTGGCGAGGCTTGCGCACGTGCATTTGCCGAAGCCGGAGCCAAAACCATCCTTTCGGGACGGCGCGTTGAAGCCTTGCAAACCCTCGCCGATACACTGCCAACAGAAGCCTACATCCTGCCCTTCGAAGTCACCGATTATCCTGCACTGTCCGAAAAGGTCGATGCCGCTTGGGGATTCACGGGTCGCGTCGATATTTTCATCAATAATGCCGGCGTCAGTCAGCGTAGCCTTGCCATCCATACCGATCCGCAAGTCTATACCGATCTGATCAATATTGATCTGATTGCACCAATCTGGCTGACGCAACTACAATTGCCGAAAATGGTCGAGGCGGGCGGTGCCCATATTGTCGGCATCAGTTCGGTGGCCGGGCGTATCGGCCCGCCCTTGCGGACCGCCTATGCGGCTGCCAAGCACGGCCTGATCGGATATATGGACTCGCTGCGAACCGAAGTCTCCGAGCGGCACAATATTCACGTTACGAATGTTCTACCCGGCTCAGTCGCAACCAATGTCTCTCGCAATGCGATGACGAGCGATGGCACCAAACGCGGTAAATCAGACGCCAATATCGACAATGGCGATGACCCGGCGGATCTCGCAAAAGAGATCCTCGATGCGATCAAAGCCAAGACGCCCGAACTGATCTTTGCCAAAGGCACAGAGTATGAAGCAGCAAAGCTGCGTCAGAGTGATCCAGACACATTATTTACCATGATGAACCAGATGGGCGCACAAATCGCGGCCCGCTACGAAGAGGGCGATGACGCCTAGTCGGTTCAATCAAATCCATCCGGCATGAGTCTTGCTCCCCCCCGGAGCATGGCTTCTAAGATTATTCAATTCCGACCAAGAGAGACGACCGAAAAGACTGTCTCGGCACCGGCTCGCAAGACCCCGAAGGAACGCTCTGAGGCGCTCCCGGAATGGCTCCAAGAGCTTGATGTTGAATGGATTTTCAAAGCTGCGGATCGCCGCTCCTAGGGTTTCCGCAGCCCTTGTTCAAACCTCTTCGCCCACGCGCTTGAGGCGATTGTTCCGCCTGACCGCCCTATGTATCCGTGCGTCACATGCGCCCTTATGGCGAAACAGGCTCAAAAACAGCTCAAAAGTAAACTATATAGTCGGGTGATTTAACCAAGTCTCCGCGAGATTTCTTAGATTGGAAATCTTTGGCGGGTACGGACGTTAACCATAAATATTGTCGCGAGATCCACTCGCGCGCGTTTGAAAGGCGACCTCCCATGCCCTCGTTCCCGACATCTGTTCGCACTGCTGGGTTCATTCTGCTTGCCCTCCTCACCTATTTCGTGGTGCGCGGCGTGATGCGTGCACCCGCCGATCCGTCACCTGTCGAGACCGATGCCGATGCTGCAAACCAGCAAGCTGAACTGCCTGAGGTCATTGTCCGACCGGTAACTCTATCTCCACATCAAGTGGTCACGACCCTTAAGGGCAGCACGGAACCTGATCGGGAAGTTATCGTTCGATCCGAAACCATGGGCACGGTCACCAATGCGGCCGTTAGAGAAGGTCAGTTTGTCAACGCGAGCACCCTGCTTTGCGGGCTTGGTGTTGAGAGCCGGGCAGCGCGAATTGCCGAAGCCGAAGCGGCCGTCGCGTCGGCGCGGCTCGACCATGATGCAGCCAGCCAGCTCGAAGAAAAAGGCTGGACGACCTCAAACCGCGCCGCCGCAACAAAAGCCGCTCTGGATGGGGCAGAAGCCGCTTTGGCGGCAGCCAGAATTGAACTTCAGAAAACCAAAATAACGTCCCCGTTTGCCGGCGTGTTCGAAGCGAGAATGGCCGAACGGGGCGACTTCCTGTCTGTCGGCGCACCGTGCGGACGGGTTGTGGACCTTGATCCGATCATAGTTGCGGTTGAAGCAACCGAAGCGCAGCTCGGCGCGATTGACGCAGCCGAACCGGTGGACGTAGCGTTTTCAACGGGCGCATCGGCGACCGGAACCATTCGCTTCATCGCCAGCACCGCTAGCACACAAACGCGAACATTTCGGGTCGAGGTCGAAATCCCAAATCCGGAAAACCAGATCTCAGCCGGTCTGACGGCAACGGTAAAATTGGGGCTCGGCGAAATGCCGGCCATGCTCATGACCCCTGCCAATCTGGTGTTGCACGATGATGGCCGGGTTGGTGCCCGTTACGTCGACGCGAACGATGTTGTCCAATTCGCCGAAGTCACGATCGTAGACGATGCCGCGGACGGGGTTTGGGTCACGGGCGTGCCGGAAGATGTGAACCTTCTGGCGGCTGGACAGGACTATCTCAAAGAGGGCGTGAAAGTTTCCCCCCGCATGAGTGAAGGACTGTAGAAATGAACGGTCTGATTGACGGCGCAATTGGGCGGGCGAGGATGGTTCTCGCGATTTTGGTGGTCGCACTCATCGCGGGCACCATGACCTATATCAATCTGCCGAAAGAAGCGGACCCGGACGTTCCGATCCCATTCGTTGGCGTGACGATTCCGCTTGAAGGGGTATCACCAGAAGACGCTGAGCGTTTGCTGGTTCGTCCGGTCGAGCGCGAAGTCATGGCCATTGAGGGCGTCAAGCAGGTCGACTCCTTCGGCCTCGAGGGCGCTGGCCAGATCATCATCGAGTTTGATGTCTCGTTTGACCAAGACCAGGCGGTTCTGGATGTTCAGGAGAAAGTCGACCTGGCGCAACGCGACTTCCCCGCTGAAGCGCGCGAACCGGTCATTACCGAAATCAATGCCTCTCTCTTCCCGATCCTGGCGATCAACCTCTATGGCGACGCCCCTGAGCGCGCTTTGTACAAAGTCGGACTCGACCTCAAAGAGGAACTCGAAGGGCTCGAAGGCGTTCTCGAGGCCAATCTGAACGGCGATCGTGAAGAAGTGCTCGAAATCTCCGTCGATCCGGCGAAACTCGAGGCCTATAACCTCTCCTATCAGGAAATCTTCAACGTCGTCGCCAACAATAACCGTCTGGTCCCTGCTGGACGGATCGACATGGGCGAAGGCCGGTTCCCGGTGAAGGTCCCTGGCCTGATCAAAACGGCGCAAGATGCCTTTGATCTGCCGGTTAAGACGAGTGGTGATGCCACAATTACGCTGGCAGATGTTTCGACCATCCGGCGGACTTTCAAGGATCGCGAGCAATACGCCAAATTCAATGGCCAGCCCGCCGTGACCATCCAGATCGTCAAGCGCACCGGCGCGAACATTCTTGATACGGTTGCAGAAGTCGAAGCCGTTGTTGAACGTGCGCAATCGAGCTGGCCAAAGTCAATCGATGTCGCACTGACCTCGGATA
>JAYZAM010000055.1:0-6327 GCA_036339715.1 Pseudomonadota bacterium
AAGCCAACTTTCTTCTTCGCGCCCGGGCAAATCGCCAAACGTGATGCAGAATGGGGGCCTGGCGTCTTGTGGGACAAGGGCAGCGCCGCCGGGGCCGAGATCGCCAAGAAAATCTCAGATAAAATGAACATCGAGTTGGTCACTGGCGCCGAAGCGGCAGCTGATATCTGGAAGGCCATGCTCGACAATCAGGTATCACCGAGTCGAGGTCTCCTCGTCTCGATCGATAATGGATGATCGCAGAGGAGCGAGACATGTGGATGAAAATCTTGAAATACGGCGCTATTGGTCTGGTTCTTTTGCTCGTGGTCGGCCGGTTTGGCTTGCCACACTTACTGACCGGATTGGGCCTGCACCCTCACTATGAAGTGCCGGAAATGGACCTATCCGGAAAGCGTGCACTCATCATTACAACGAGCCAGGACACGCTTGGTGAGGGCGGCAAAGCGACTGGTGTTTTCGCGTCCGAGATGACCGCGCCCTATTATGCGTTTCTCGACTCCGGAATGGAAGTCGACATCGCGAGTATTCAGGGTGGGCAGATCCCGATTGAACCGCAATCATTGCAGTGGCCACTCGCGTCGGCTGCAGACAAACGCTATCTGAAAGATCCTTTATTTCAGTCAAAAGTGACGCGCTCTTATCTGATCGATCAGGTCGATACGACCGACTACGATATTGTGTTTCTCGCCGGTGGATGGGGCGCAGCTTATGATTTTGGGCAGTCGGCCGAACTCGGCGAGAAGGTTGCCATCGCTTATGCAACCGACGCTATCATTGGCGGTGTTTGCCATGGCCCGCTGGGATTGTTGCAGGCTTATGGCGACGATGGTCAGCTCATCGTAGAGGGGCGTCGAATTTCCGCTGTGACCGACAAACAGATCGCTGAACTCGGAATCTCGCAAACGCCGATGCATCCCGAAAGGGACTTACGAGCTGCTGGTGTTGTGTTCGAAGCGCAGTCCAAGTTTCGCGATCTATTCGCGAACAATGTTGTTGTAGATGGTCGCATCGTCACGGGGCAAAATCAAAACAGCGCTACCGAGACGGCTGTGAAAATGATGCAAGTCCTTACCGGCGATATCGGCGGCGAGCCGACCTCATGATCCGTTGGTGCCTTGCGGCCTGTTTCGCCCTTGTGGGCGTGGTCGCGCAGGCCGAAACGAAGCCGAACATCGTCATGGTGCTCGTCGATGACGCAGCTCTCATGGATTTCGGCGTGTTTGGCGGCGAGGCGCAAACGCCAAACATTGATGAACTTGCGGCGCGCGGCGCGCTCTTCCGCCAGCATCGCGCGACACCGTTTTGTGCACCATCACGTGCTATGCTCCTGACCGGTATGGACAACCACCTCGCCGGACTCGGTACCATTCGTGAAGTCCTGCCGCCGGAACATCGCGGCCAACCGGGCTACACAATGGCGCTCGAGCCAGGCGTAGAGACGATTGCCACCAAGCTGAAGCGTGCCGGGTACCGCACCTACATGACGGGCAAATGGCACCTTGGGCATGGTGAGGGCGAGCTACCAATCGATCATGGGTTTGATCGCTCTTTCATTCTCGATGCATCGGGCGCGGATCACTGGGAAAACAAGCCCTACTTGCCATACTATCGCGACGCCCCCTGGTTCGAAGGACGAGAGAAGGCGATCTTGCCGGAGGATTTCTACTCCTCGACCCACATCGCGGACCAGATGCAGGCCTATCTGGAAGAAGACGCAGATTCAGCCGAACCATTCTTTGCATATATTGCTTTCTTGGCCGTCCATATCCCGGTTCAAGCGCCCCGCGAGTATACGGAAAAATATATTGAGACCTACGCGGCCGGCTGGGATGCGATCCGCGCGCAGCGTTGGCAGCGTGCGCAGGACTTAGGGCTAATCCGCGAGGGCGCGCCGCTTGCCCCGCAGCCTGAAACCATCCCGCGCTGGCAAGACCTCAGCCTGGAAGAACAGCGTCTCGCGGCGAAGAGCATGGCCGTGAATGCCGGCGCTCTGGAAGCGATGGATTCTGAACTTGGGGGCTTGATCGATTATATCAAATCTATTGGCAAATATGAGAACACGATCTTCGTGGTGACATCTGACAATGGACCAGAAGCCGGTGACCCCTGGGGCGGCAGTGGTCAATGGTGGTTCGAGATGCAAGGCTATTCGCGCGACTATGACACGCTCGGCGAAAAGGGCAGCTATGTCGCCTTGGGCGCAGGCGGCGCGAGCGCCAATGCCGGGCCGTCGCACTTGTTCAAGTTCCACGCTGCCGAAGGCGGATTGCGTGTGCCGATGCTGATGGCTGGGCCGGGCATTGAGGCAGGCATGATCGTTGATAGCTTTTCAGTGATGAGTGACGTCGCGCCGACACTGCTCGATTTCGCTGGCGCCGATCAACAATACCCGGGCGCCAATTCGATGACGGGGCGATCGCTCCAACCGCTACTCTCCGGTGAAGCTGAGTACGTCTATGCGGACACCGACGCGGTCGGCTTCGAGACGTCAGGCCAAGCCGCGCTGTATCAAGGGCAATACAAGCTCGTCAGAAATATCGCACCGCATGGCGATGGCATCTGGCGTGTATTTGATATTGTCGATGACCCGGGTGAGACGAGGGATCTTGCGCCCGAGCGCCCAGAGCTACTGGCGGACCTCATGCACGCGTATCGCGTCTATGCCAACGAGGTCGGCATTCTCGAGCTGCCTGAAGGCTATCAAGTCGAACGCGCGATCGGGCGCAATGTCGTTGGCAAGCTTTTACAATATTATTGGGGGTGGGTTGTTCTCGGCCTACTGCTGGTGCTGGCCGCGATCACCGGAGCGGCGATCGGGGCACGAGCACTTTGGCGCCGCCTGAACTGACGCTTAGGCCCAGCCTTCCAGGTGGTTTTCTCGAATGACCCTTCGGCTCGTCTTCAAATGCAGAATCGGGGCGAGATTTGTGTCCTCGAACAAGCTCTCGATGTGGGCCCGATCTGACGCGTCGAGTGCCTCGAAGGCGTCCGTGAGGCGTTGTAACAGGTAGAAGCGATAAGGCATGACGGCTGTACGGATAGAATGGCCGCGCCAGTCAAATGTTGCCATGCCGATCCCGCGCCCGAGTGCGCCAGGCTTAAGTTGCGGCGAGTCTTGCTCCGCCAGCCACTCATTTGCAAAGTCGATATGGGCGGTGATCTCGGGCAGGTAATCTTCTGCAATGAAGCGCATCAATGCTTTGAGTGTGTCCGGAATGGCTTCAAAGGCGAACAGGTCGGGGCCTGACTTCAAAACGGATTCATCACGGAAAGACTCAGGCATGTTCATGCGCTCTGTCCAACGGAACACGCGCGGCGCTGTCGTCTGCATGAGATGTAGTGGTTTCGGGTCCCGCGCCAGGTGGGCATAGAGCGGGCTGAACAGGCCATAGTCTCCCAAGGTGGGCGCACCGCCAAACAGGTAAGGGCGCGCTTCAAGGTGAGTGTGGAAAAGCGACAGAAACTCCCCGTAAGTCGTTTCAATCGTCTCGTAAGTCTCGGGTGTCACGCCGAACGCGACAGCTGCCTTCCGCATGCGTCCGCTGGCGTGAAGGAAAACCGGGTCGCGCGCTTCGGCCGTCAGGCCATCGGGCAGCACGTCCTCAAAAGCCACACGCAGGAAATCGAGATTGGTCTCGTCAAAGTTCCAACGATAGTGCATCGCTGCACGTAGCATGCCTTCTCCCCCATAGAGCTCAAACAGATGCGCGATTACGCTTAGTTTGGGATCATCAGGGTAGAGCGATGTTTGCGAGAACCCTTGGCGTTCGAAATGGTCCAGAATGTCGGTGCCGTCCTGAACATAATCGCCATCGGGGGTTTCGATAACTGGCACGATCCACCGCCCGACCGCTTTCGTCACGACGGTGTTGAAGTGCTCGCCGCCAGCTTTCTCCTCGCGAAACGGGACGTGGTTGCGACGCATATAAGCGCGCACCTTGCCCGTGTAGAGCGAAGCCGCCATGCCATAAAGCGTGTAGTGATCAGTCATTTTTGTCCTATAATTTGGGAAGCTCGACGGGGCCCTGAAAGCTCCGCAATCCGTGCTCTGTAAACCAGAAGATTGTAGTGGTGGGGCAGGGGAGGTCGACGACCCAGTGCGATGTGAGGTTTAGCTCGGAAAGTGTTGCGGTCGGCGGAAGTTGAAGACCATCATCGGCTTTGCCATCGCCGACCGTCTCAACATAGTGATCGTCGCCGATGTTCATGAACTTAACACGTCGTCCGGCTTTGAAGCCGAGCGTATGACCCTTGGTCACTGAGATCTTTGCGGGCATTCCGGGGGCGGCGGGTGGTGTCATCTCGCTCGACACAGCGACATGCAGGCATGTGTATCCATCAATTGTCTTGGTCTGGATGGCGTGTTGCCGCCCAGACGGATCATGCCGGAAGGCAGCGCGATCCATGGCGGCGTAATCGCATCCGACTTTCTGATACGGATGTTCAGGCGACCAGTCGTAAAACTGTTTTCGACTAACCGGCTCCGTCGTCATCCAAACTTGCCGTGTGCTTGGATCGATGGCCTCCATAAACAAGCCGTTTGCGGAGATCATGTGCCCAGCCTCGGTGAGGCCGCGCAGCATCAACGCTTCTAGTTCATTTTCCAGATCAATCACTCACAGCCCCGGACTTAGAGGGCATCAAGCTCAATCCCAGCATGATCAAGGCAGCGATGAGCAAAGGCATATTGCTTGAGGCTCCGGGGGCCGTCTCAAGTGTGACGACGGGCTTGAAATGCCCGACGGCCATACGCCCGAACATTTCGACGGCGAAGATGAGATAGAAGAGAGGGATCAGCGAACGATATCGAACCAGCACCAATATGAACAATAAGGTCAAAAGGAGTTGCGATAGTCCCCACTGGCTGAAGATCGCAATCACGTTCGCAGCAGCGCCAGCGGAATAGGTGTCCAACGGGATTGTGGCGATGCTCTGCGCACCGCCATCCGGCGCTACGAGGTGCATGCAGCTGCGGAAGGTCAGCATCAGCGTGAGCGGTACGAAAACAAAGAGGGCGATCTTCTGACCGGGATACGTGTTTGTGATTTGTTTTGGGAAAAGCGTTGCCAAAATATGCTTCATTCTCTCCGACTCCGAAAAATACAGCCTTGTAATGGCATGTGATATGCCATTACAAGGATCGGCATGCAAGTAAATTGAATGGAGTAGATTGAATATGAAGGTGCTTAGAACACCCGACGCGCGTTTCGAAAATCTCCCTGATTATCCATTCGCACCAAATTACGTTGAGGTTCCCGACGGCGAAGGGGGAGCCTTGCGCATGCACTATGTCGATGAAGGACCGCGAGACGGCCAACCCGTCGTGATGGTCCATGGCAATCCGACCTGGTCCTATATGTGGCGCGCATTGATCCCGGCTTTATCGAGTGCGGGTTATCGCGCGATCGCCGTGGACATGATCGGAATGGGGCGTTCAGATAAGCCTGCAGCATTGGAAGATTACTCAATCGCCCGTCATGAAGCTTGGTTAAAGGCAGGCTTGATCGACGCGCTCGATCTGACAGATGCGCATTATATTTTACATGATTGGGGCGGTATCGTTGGCTTGCGTGTGGTCGCTAACAACCAGGATCGCGTTGCAAGCGTCATCTATTCCAATACCGGTTTTCCGACCTGGGAACCTGGAAAAGAAATTACGGAGATGATCCGCCCCGGCACAGAGGTGCTGTTACCGTTCCAGGAAATGGTGCGGCAAACGGATGAGTGGCCGCATTGGGAGCAGGTCTCCGCTTTGGCGGTCACAGAGATGAGTGATGCGGTCAAGGCGGCGTTTGCGGCTCCTTGTCCGGATCCCTCTTACATTGTCGGCAACCGGGCGTTCGCGCTCATGTTGCCGACACGCAATGACAATCCCATGCTCGAAGACAATTGGCGCGCTTTGGAGCGACTGAAATCCTTCGATAAACCCTTTCTGTGCATCTACTCAGACAAGGATATCGTGGCGCCGACCGGATATAAGTCGGTGCAGCCCATTATTCCTGGAGCTGCGGCTTATGAGCCAATAATATTGGAAGGGGGGAGCCACTTTCTCCTGGAAGATATTCCAGACGCTTATTGCGACGCGGTGCTCGCGCATCTGTCGACACTGAAGCCTTAACATGCCGCTTCGGTCCACCAAGAACCCGAAGAGATTCAGCAGAGTAGGAACATCGTCATGGAAGTCGTTAATCAGGTTGCGCCGACCGATCCGAGTCATATCCAGCAGATGATGGAGAAGGGGCCTGAGGGACCCATCTTCATGATAAATTTGCTCAAGTTCAAGGAACGGGCCGAGTATGCTGATGGTCGCGAAACCAGTCTAAC
>JAYZAM010000056.1:0-12705 GCA_036339715.1 Pseudomonadota bacterium
CAAACGGTTGCGCTATACGTCGGTCGACAAAAGCGATTTCGATGAACCCCTCGTTCTATGGGCGTCCAGTGTGCAGCTCGGACTGGAAACGGTCATCACGGACAGCCTGTCCGTGTTGCTCGAGGTCGAACATATTCAACCCTGGGACAATGATTTCACGACCTCTAATAGTTATCGAAAAAAATATCCGGGTCTGGCGACTGTCGAAGCCACAGAGCTGAACCAATTGACGCTGACCTATAGGGTAGATCCCACGACGGAGATAACGATCGGGCGCCAAAGCCTTGCGCTCGCCGATCAGCGATTCATCGGCAATCGGGATTGGAGCCTAAATGAGCAGACCTTCGACGCGGTGCGTTTTGTGGATTTTTCTCTCGGCGATCTCAATCTCGATTTCAGTTACATAAATCACACGCATCGGCCGTTCGGCGACGAGGCTGCGGAACCTGATTGGACGGGTGACACGGTTGCACTCATCCTGACGCATCCGACGCCCATCGGAAACGTTTCCAGCTTTGCTTATCTCATCGATATTGATGAGGTCGACGGCGTTCTGTCATCACAGACATATGGCGGACGCCTCTCCGGTGGGACGAACGTATTCGGGTTGATGTTCAGCTATGACACGTCGTACGCCCGGCAAAGCGCCTACGGATCCAGCAATCTCAATTATCGTGCGCACTACATCGCAGCGAATGGTCAGGTCGAGAAGAAAGGAGTCTTTGCAGGTCTGGGTTATGAGTCGCTCGGCGCTGACGGTGCACAGAGTTTTCAGACGCCCATGGCGACGCAGAAGCGCTTCCAGGGATGGTCACATCAATTCGCGCTTACTCCAATCGAGGGCTTGCAGAACCTCAGCGTCAAATCGGGCTATATCATCAAAAAACTCGGCCCACTGAAAAAGGCGAAGTTAATCGCCAATTATCACGACTACTCTTCTGAGGTGGGAGGCATTGATTTCGGGTCTGAGTTTAATCTTGCGGCTGGCGCCAAATGGCAAACCCTGAATTTCAAAATCAAATATGCCAATTATCAAGCCGAGCGCTTTGCCAAAGACAGCCAAAAAGCCTGGCTGCAAGTCGGTTTGGAATTTTAGTCTTAGAGGCCTGCCGATTCGCAGTACACACTGCCCAATATCCGCAGGCTAAGCCGTTTCGGTAAATTGTAACTGAGCCAGCCGGGCATAAAGCCCGCCTTGTGTGACGAGCTGATCGTGGGTCCCTTCTTCAACCACCGCGCCCTCGTCCATGACGATGATGCGGTCCGCCATTCGAACCGTCGACAGACGGTGCGCAATAACCAGTGTTGTTCGGCCTTGAGCGGCCTTGGAAATCGCGCGTTTGACGGCCGCTTCGTTTTCACTGTCCAACGCACTGGTCGCTTCATCGAGCAGCAGAACCGGGGCATTGCGCGCCAGTGCTCGGGCAAGGGCTACCCGCTGGCGCTGCCCTCCGGAGAGGCCGCGACCTTTCTGACCCAATTGCGCCTCCAAACCGTCGCGCGCCTCCAGGAACGCCCATGCTTCGGCCATGTCGGCTGCGGCCATAAGTGCTTCTTCGTCGGCATCGGGGGCGCCAAAGGCGATATTCTCCCGCGCTGTTCCAGTAAACAGCGCTGACTCCTGCGGCGCGTAGGCAAACTGCCCTCGCCAGGCGTTCAATTCAGCCGCGCGGGATGACACACCATCTAGTCGGATGGTGCCAGCCTCAGGGTCGAACAGTCTGAGTGCCAGGCGAAACACGGTAGATTTGCCGGCACCACTCGGCCCAACGAGGGCGACAAACTCTCCGGGGGCCACGTCGAGTGAGAAATTCCGCAAGGCGGCTCCCTCATTGCTGTCATAGGCAAAAGTCACGTTATTGAAGCTAAGCGCTCCTGTGACGGGCTCGGCGATCAGCTGAGGTGAGGCGGGGCTGGTAATATCGGGTTTTGCCTTGAGAACGTCCGCGGCCCGGTCTGCCGCTCCAGCCGCGCGCATAACTTCGCCATAGACCTCGCCGAGCATCCCAAAGCCCGAACCTGCATATAAGGCATAGAGCACCATCGCTGTCAGGTCGCCGCCACTCATGGCGTCCATGGCCACAGCGCGCGCGCCGAGCCACAGCACCACCGTGATGCCTCCGAACGCCAGAATGGAGACCAATAGCATCATCCAGGCGCGCACCTGATTGCGCTTCAGGGCGGCGCGGAAGGTCTCTTCCACCGCGTGGGTAAATCGACCACGCCGTGCATCACTTTGGCCATAGGCCTGCACCAGCTCAATCGCATCAAGCGTTTCTGCCGCTTCTGCGCCCGCTTCAGCCAGCGCCGACTGGGCCTGGGTCGACAAGCCCCGGATCACCCGGCCCACAATCATGATCGGAACAATCGCCAGGGGGATGATCACCAGCAAGGCGAGGCCCAATCGCCAGTTCACCACCAACATCGCGATCAGAGCGCCTGTTGTGTTGAGAAGGGTACGCGTTGCAAGTGAAGCCGAAGAGCCAAGGAAGTTCTCGATCAGGGAGATATCCGCCGTCAGACGCGACACCGCTTCGCCGGAGCGCATATTGCTGTGATAGCGCGGGCTCAAGGCCAGCATATGACCATAGACATCGCGGCGCAGATCGGCCGCGATTCTTTCGCCAAACCGCGAGACAAAGTAAAACCGCAATGCACTGACCCCGCCGAGCGCGACAGCCGCGACAAAGACGAGCAAGAAATTGCGATTGATGGCAGCGATCATACCGTCTGTATCGACGTCGCCGGAAAAGCCCGCATCGACCGCGCCGCCGAACAAGAGGGGGATGGTCAGAGAGATCACCGTTCCCAGCAAGAGAAACACCGCCGCTGCCGTGACGGTCAGCTTGTGCTGGCGTGCATAGGGCCAGAGCATGGCGAGCGACTTCAGGCTTCGTCCTTTGGGACGTTCATTCGCAGCGGCACCCGCCGGGAGTGCGGCGCGACGGTCAACTTCAATCGTGTTGGTCTCTTGCGCCATCTGGTCTGCTCACTTCGAATATAGATTTGCGCGCGCGGGACCGTGGTAGCGCACCTGCCACCAGATATAGGCGAGAGCGCATTCTGGCGCGAGGTCAAACCCGCGCACCCCAATCTCCACGCCTACGAATTGGAGAGGTGGCATAACCGCGTTTGCGACAATAAAAGTTATGATTGTAGAGGGGAAGCAGCGCTGGCTCCGCGAGTAGGACTCGAACCTACGACCGGGCGATTAACAGTCGCCTGCTCTACCAACTGAGCTATCGCGGAACAGCGAGCCGCCTCATTACCAAAACCGCTTTTCCTGTCAAACCAAGAAAATCACTTAGCTGCCAAAAAAATTGGCGGAACATAAAATGTTCCGCCGAGGCATTGGGTGATGGTGGGTGTCTCCAATAGAAGACATTAACCTTGTCCTACAAATTGGTTAACGAGTGTTAAACAGAATTGAAAAGATTTAAGCGATACCGTGACAATGTTCAGAAACATTCTGGAATTGGTGGTAATTCGGTAAGAATGGAGGCTCCGGCCGGAATCGAACCGGCGTACACGGATTTGCAATCCGCTGCGTCACCACTCCGCCACAGAGCCATATTCCATCCATAAGCAACGGCGAGGTGGTGGTGATATCGCCGCTAATGGTCTCCGGTCTCTCGCTTTTGGCAGAATTCTCTACAACAAGATCGCGGAAACGACTGTCTCGAAAACAGCCGAGCGCCTCGTCTAATCGGATGCACTCTAATCTGCAATCCATTTCGGCATAAAATTCTGCACAGGCGACGTTTTTCAGATCTGAAGGGGCGGCCACAGGCGCTTCAAGACTTGGCGCGCCCCAGCCGCGAAGGCAGGGTCGATCGATCAGAAACGGGCTTCAGTATATATTGTGCGATTGTTCGGCGGCGCCTCACGATATTGGCTGAAACCGTCATCCGCGTTGCGATGCCTTCAAAGCGTCTGCACTGCTTCTTGAGCGTCGAAGCGAAAAGGCCGTATTGCGGCGTCGCCAACCTGTGCTATGGGCGCGGAGCAGATGAGATTCTTTTTCGAAAGGGCCGCTCCATGGATTATGCAAAACTTCGCCGTGTTATGGTCGACTCGCAGGTGCGGGTAAATGACGTGACTTCCGTTGACGTCGTTCGGGCATTTTCGACTGTTCCACGCGAAGTCTTCGCCCCGAAATCGATGCGCGCAAGTGCTTATGCTGAGCTGGAAATTGCGACGTCTGACCATCGCGCAATGTGGCTGCCCCGCGATCTTGGAAAGATGTTTGTGGCGTTTGAGACGCAGCCGAATGATGTCAGCCTGGTGATTGGCGCCGGCGCGGGTTACAGCGCGGCGCTTCTGGGCAGTATGACTGACGCCGTGATCGCGCTGGAAGATGATGAAGCGCTGGTCGACGCCATGGTCGATCGGTTCGCCCAGATTGGCATGGACGAAGCGGTCGCTGTGCAAGGCGATCTTGCCAAGGGCCTACCTGACCAAGGCCCGTTCGATGTGATCTTTGTCGCCGGCAGGGTGGAGACGGTGCCGCAAGCCTGGCTCGATCAACTGGCCGATGGGGGGCGCCTCGGTGTCGTCGTCGCGTCCGGCCGTGGCGTCGGTGCGGCGCGGATGTACAAGCGTGCTGGGGACACGTTCTCCTATCGCGATGTCTTCGAATGCTGCCCGCCGGTTTTGCCAGGCTTTGAGAAAAAGACAGAATTCGTTTTTTAGCGAACCGCGCGACTTCTATTGAAAATTTGATCGCTCAGACGGGTTCACCCGTCGCCTCAGTTGGCTTGCCAATCGTGCCTTTGATTGGGTCCGGCAGCAGCCTTGTTGGTGTCACGGGTTCGCCCGTCGCTACGGCGATGAGTTCGGAGCTGCGCGTTTCTACGGCTTCGGTCAGGCGTTTCATTGTTTCTTCCTTCGTGAGGCCAGCAGGAATTGGTTCCAGAAATTCGATCACAGCGGTGCCGGGTTTTTTGAGAATTTCTTCCTGATTCCAGAAACAGTTCAGATTTGTCGCGACGGGCACGATCGGCACGTTCATGGCTTTTTGCATGTGCCAGACGCCGGGCTTGTAACGGAAGTGATACCCAACAGGGGCGGGGTGCCCTTCAGGATAGATCAGCACCCGGCGTCCGTCCTCGCGGGCGCGGGTCATGCCCTCGGCTAAGGACGCGGCTTTGCGCTCTCCGCCGCCGCACGTGTCAATTACGATTGCGCCCAGCTTGCGCAAGATTCCGCCGACAAGCGGAAAGCGTTCCAAATGATCACCGGTCACGAAGGCGAGGTTTTTGATCTCTGGATAAACCAGAAACCCGTCCCCCCAACTGGCATGTTTCGGGGCGAGTATGAATGCGCCTTCAGGCAGGTTTTCGCGGCCGCGAACCTCCTTTTTGATGCCGCCCACCCAATGCAACGCGACATTTATGGCGCGTGTGTACGAGCGGATAATGGCGGTCACGGGGCCGCGACCGGGCAGAGCCAGAAAAGGTAGGGAGACCAAAACGTAGACTACAGACAGGGCGTAATAAACGCCGGTAAAAAGCAAACCGCGTATCATGAGAAAGGGTCCTTTAGAGCTTATTTTTGAAGCAGGATGGCCATTATGGTGCGAGTGAAGATGTCGACATGCTGACTGAACGGGCCGGGCAGGCGACTATAGACCTTGTTCAGGCCCGACTGCATGACGACGCCGAGGCTCATCGCGGCGAGGATGGCAGGATCACCCTTGGGGATTTCGCCGCTCTCCATCAGATGCTCAATGAGTTTTTCAACCACCGAAACAGGGTCATCGTCGCGCTTGGAATCATGCGGCAGATAGCGATTGAGCGAAACCAGATGATAGCTGAATGACAGCCAGTCTTCATCCGCGAAGGCGCAATAGGCGGTGACCGCGCGGCGGACCTTGTCTTCGATGGTGCCGTCCGCGGAAAACGCGCCGAGCATCATTTCGCCGAGCTGGTTATGCGTTTGCATGAACAGGGCGAGCGCAAGCTCGTCTTTGCCCTTATAATGGCGATAGAGCGCCCCTTCAGACACACCAGCCGTGTCGGCAATTCCACGCGTCGTAGCAGCGTCGATGCCGTCGCGAATAAATAACTCAAGCGCCGCCTTTTCGATTTTGGGGCGGGCATTGCGGGCACGACTGCGTTTCTGTTCGGCAATAGCCATGGGGTAAAACTCCAGTTTGTGAGCGCTTACTAACATATCGATTTTGCTTCCGCAAGTGATTATTTGCTCACTAATTCTATTTGACCGGTCCCAGCGTCAATGAGACTTCTGGTGGTGAAAATCTATTCCGGAGGAAGTCATGGCAGATGGTCACGCGCCCGTTCAGGCAAAATTCAAGGAAATGCTTGAGGGCACCAAAGAAGACTGGGATATCATTGCGGAGCACTCGAAGCACTTCAATCAGGGGCTCGCGAAACGTGTCCTGGATCATCTTCGCCTTCTCGACGGCGATTATGGTGGTTTCCCGGTGGACCGGCTCACCCATTCTTTGCAGACAGCGACGCGCGCCCATCGCGACGGCCGCGATGAGGAATATGTCGTGTGCGCACTTCTGCACGATATCGGAGACACGCTTGGAAGCTTCAATCACCCAGATGTTGCAGCGGCGATCCTGAAGCCATTCGTGTCAGAGAAGAACCATTGGATGGTGGCCAATCATGGCATGTTCCAAGGGTATTATTTCTTCCATCATTTGGGTCTGGACCGGAATATGCGGGACCAGTTCAAGGATCACCCTCATTACGAATACACCGCGCAATTCTGTCATCTCTACGATCAGTCCGCGTTCGATCCGGATTATGAGAGCGAGCCCTTGGAGTTCTTTGAGCCCATGGTGGAGCGACTTTTCGCCAAACCGAAAAACTCGATGTATCTGAAAGCACTTGAAGCGGAATAAGCGGTCGGGCCGCTTGTCCCGACAAGTTTGACGATTTCACCACTTGAATCGAGCGCCAACACGGTCGAAGTAACGCACCAAGGATCGCACCCTGCCGATTGCTAAAGCATGGGGGGGTGGATATACGAGCGCAATTGTTATTTCGAAGGTATGCCTTTCATGCAGAAATTTCTTGCTCTGAGCCTGTCGGCTCTCGCTCTTGCGCCCGCCGCGCTTGCCCAAGATGCAGCTGCGGGTGGCGGATTGCTGTCCAGCCTGATCATGTTCGTACCATTGATCCTGATCTTCTACTTCCTGCTGATCCGTCCCCAACAACAGCGACAGAAGAAACACCGGGAAATGATCGATGCCATGAAAAAAGGCGATACTGTCGTCACGGCAGGTGGTCTCATCGGTAAAGTCACCCGGGTCGCGGATACCGAAGTGACGGTGGAATTGGCCGATGGCGTTCGCGTACGTTCCCTCAAAGGCATGATCGCCGACGTTAAAGACAAGAATACACCGGTCGCGGCAAACGACTAAGATAGAGGCAGTATCGCCATGTTGAATTTTCCGATCTGGAAAGTTGGGTTGATCCTTGTTGTTCTGTGCTGGGGCGTGATCCTCGCCCTGCCTAATCTGTTCTCGGATGGGTTCCTGGGCATCGAACCGAAAGAAGTTTCGGATCCGACCAATGAAGTCGCGGTCGCGGCTTACGAGCGCCAACTTTCGGAAGCGGAAGATTCCTGGTGGTTTTTGCCGAGCGGAAAACTCAATCTTGGGCTCGACCTTCAGGGCGGTGTCTACCTTCTGATGGAGATTGACCCGCAAGAAATCGCGATGAACCGGCTGGAGCAATTTCAGGGTGATGTGCGGAATGCCTGGGCGCAGCGCGGTAATCGGGAAGTCATCCTGAGGGACCGCAATGTCTCACTCGTGGATGGCCGTTTAACCTACCGACTGAATGAGCCGGAACGCCAAATGGCGGACGCTCTGCAGCGTCTTCGCCGGGTCAACCCAACCATCGGTCAAACGCAAATTGAGCTCTTCAATATCAATGAAGGCGCAAATGGCAGCGTGGTGATTACCGCGCCAAACTCTGCGCTGACGGCGCTCGCTAAAGATGCTCAGTCGAAAATGATGGAGATCATTCGCCGCCGGATCGATCCGGATGGCGTGGCTGAGATTTCGATCACGCCGCAAGGCGACAATCGCATCATCCTGGAAGCGCCAGGCGAAGCCGATCCAAAGCGGATCAAGGACATTCTCGGCCAGGCCGGTCGTCTGACCTTCAATATGGCAAACCTGGATGGACAGGCGATCCGCGTCGCGGCCAGCACCGGGCGCCCGCCGCCGCAGGAATTGCTGGTTGATACAATGGATGGCACGCAGATCCTGATTAACCGCATACCAGAGCTTACCGGTGCGGATATCGCGTCCGCCAACCGATGCGTTGATGAAGCCAACTTCCCAGCGGTTTGCTTCCGTCTCAACAGTTCAGCGGCGACGAAATTCTACAACCTGACTCGCAACAATGTCGGTCGAAACTTTGCGATTGTCCTGGACAATGTGTCTATGTCCTCGCCATCGATCCGGACGCCAATTCCGGGCGGCAACGTGATCATCGAGGGCCGGTTCTCCGTCGAAGAAGCCTCGGATCTCGCCGCGATCATTGAAGCGGGGGAACTTCCAGCCAAGCTGAACTTCCTTGATGAGCGCACCGTCGGTCCGACGCTCGGGGCTGAATCGATTGCTGCCGGATCCCGCGCCAGCATGATTGGCCTCGCGCTGGTCGGCGTCTTTATGATCCTCGCCTATGGACTGATTGGTGGCTTTGCGGTGGGGTCTTTGATCTCAAACATTGTTTTGATTATCGGAGCGCTGTCCGGATTTGGCGCAACGCTGACGCTGCCGGGTATTGCCGGAATTATTCTGACCATTGGTATGGCGGTGGACGCCAACGTGATCGTGTTCGAGCGGATCCGTGAAGAACAGGCCAATGGCCGCTCACCCGCAACAGCGATTCAAGCAGGCTATGAGCGCGCGCTCTCGGCGATTTTGGACGCCAACATCACCACCTTCATTGCGGCATCGATTCTCTATCTGGTCGGCTCAGGTCCGGTGAAGGGCTTCGCCGTGACGCTTGCCATCGGCATTTTGACCTCCGTGTTCACCGCGTTCGTGGTCACTCGTTGGTTCACCGTTTTGTATCTACGTACGCTGCGCCCCAAGCGCTTGGCCATGTAGGGAAGGAATAGAATTATGTTGCTTCGTTTATGGCCCGAAAAGACCAAAGTCTCATTCATGAGCGCTCGATTTGTGGCGCTGATTGTCTCTGTTGTCGCATTGCTGGCATCGGCCGCGATGTTGGGTACACAAGGGTTGAATCTCGGGATCGACTTTGCCGGCGGCGCGGTCATCGAGGTGGATAAGCCGGAAGATATATCCGCTGACATGATCCGCAGCACCGTGACGGGACTGGTTACTGGCGATGTGCAGGTCAATTCCGCGCGCGGCACCGGGCCAAATGCGCCAGAGATTGCTGTGATCCGGTTTGAGCCTCAACCTCCAGTCGGCGATGAAACGCCTGACCAAGCCCAGAACCGGGCAGGGGATGAGGTGAATGCGGCGCTTCAGAATCTCATTGGTTCGGACCGATTTAATCTCAGATCAGAAGCGTCTGTGGGTCCAAAAGTGTCTGGTGAGCTGTTCCGATCCGGTATCATTGCCCTGACCGTGGCCTTGGCCCTGATGATGATCTACATCTCTTTCAGGTTCCAATGGCAGTATGCGCTCGGCGCGGTGGCCGCCTTGTTCCACGATGTTATCCTCACAATGGGTATGTTCGCGCTGACCGGCTTTGAGTTCAACCTCGCCACCATCGCGGCCCTTTTGACCATTGTCGGCTATTCGATGAACGATACCGTGATCGTGTTCGACCGCGTTCGGGAAGAAGCGCGGAAGTATAAAAAGCTGGAATTGTCGAAAGTGGTCGATCTTGCAATCAACGCGACGATGTCACGAACGCTTCTGACATCCGGAACGACCTTGCTGGCCTTGATTTCGATCTTCGTATTCGGCGGTCCGGTATTGCGCGGGATGAGTTTTGCGCTGATCTTCGGCGTAATCGTCGGAACGTATTCCTCGATCTTCGTTGCGTCGGCTGTGGTGCTTTTGCTCGGCATCGACCGTGGCGACAAGCCGAAGCGCGAAGTAGAAGGCTTTCAGGGCGTCGGATAATCCGGATTTTCCGGATTGGGCCTAATCGACCGTGATCCGAGCGTTCACTTGCTTTTCTAAAGCGTCGCAAACCGCATCTGCAAAATCGTCCGCAGCGGCGCCATCGGTCATGGCCGTGGCCCGGCAAGCTTGAACGTGTAGATTGATAAGTGCGGCATCTTCCTGAAGATCATCGACGCCCGAAACAAGCAAGTGAAGCGATCCTGACAAACGTGTCAGGGCGCCGCCGCCATAAGCGCCCGATGCCCCGTGTAGGTTGTGGAGGGCATGGCGAAACTCCGTGACAGCCCCTTCATTTGCAGGCTCATCACAGCATTTTTGCCAGGATTTTTGCAGCAAATCGAGATCGTTCTGTTTCCAAGCCTCGATGTCAGTCACGTGTTCAGGAACGTTGTCAGAATCCGGCATGGAGACTTCTTCCTGCGCGCCTTTGCCGACAACCCGGCCGATATCCAGCTCTGTGAGCATATCTTTGCCCGGCTTGGGCGACTTGGCGAATTTGAACAGCTTTTTCAACATAGTCTCGGTGTATCAGACTGCGCTTAACAAACGTCTCTATAAACCGATGAAACTGGTTAAAATCAGAACGCGAATTGTTCACGCAATATGCGCTCATCCAAGGCGTGTCCGGGATCGAAAAGCATCGTCAGGTGTTGCGTTCGATCCGTATGAATCGAAACTCGTGTCACATCACGCACTTCCTGATTGTCGGCGGCGGCGGCCACCGGGCGTCTTTCCGGGTCGATCACTTCAATGTCGACATGCGCGTCGTGTCGAAGTAGGGCGCCCCGCCAGCGGCGCGGTCGAAACGCACTGACCGGTGTTAGCGCCAACAGGTTGGCGCCGATCGGCAGGATCGGCCCATGCGCGGAAAGATTGTAAGCTGTGGATCCGGCCGGCGTCGCCACCATGATTCCGTCGCAGGATAGTTCGGCCATGCGCTCTTTCCCGTCGACAATGATCCTAACTTTTGCCGTTTGCGCTGTTTGTCGAAGGATCGACACTTCATTGATGGCGAGCCGGTCATGCATCTGATCGTGAATGTCAGTGACGCTCATCCGCAATGGCATGACCGAGGCGCGTTCAGCTTTGTTGATGCGTTCGATCAGGTTGTCTTCTTCATATTCGTTCATAAGAAAGCCAACGGTGCCACGGTTCATTCCATAAACGGGCTTGTGATCGCCAAATCGACGTCGCATGGCATCAAGCATCGCGCCATCTCCCCCGAGCGCGACGATGACATCCGCCTTGTCCTCATCATACTGACCATACTTGCGGGTCAGGCGTTGCAAGGCCTCCTGCGCTTCGGGGCGTTTTGAGGCAGTGAAGGAAATACAAGTGCTCATCGCCCCCTATCTCGGGAGCGTTGGACGTTGGGTCAAGCGTTGCGCTCAATTGCCCAAACGGAAGGTTCCGGTTAGTGTGCGCAAAACGATAGCCGGGAGTGGACCAATATGGCCGATGGAATGCAGATCACGAGCCTCAAAGGACAAGTCAGCGAAGAAGAATGGAAAACGCGAGTTGATCTCGCTGCAATGTACCGTTTGACTGCACTTTACGGTTGGACGGACATGATTTTCACGCACATTTCGCATCGTGTTCCTGGGCCGGATCATCATTTCCTGATCAATCCGTATGGCATGTTTTTCGAAGAGATTACGGCGTCATCTCTGGTCAAAGTGGACCTGGACGGCAACGTTGTTCAAGAAACCCCTTATTTCATTAATCCGGCAGGGTTCACCATCCACTCGGCAATCCACGCGGCGCGTGATGATGCGCACGTTGTGATGCATTTGCACACCGATGATGGTGTCGCGGTATCGTGCAACAAGGAAGGGCTGCTGCCCTTGAGCCAGACGGGAATGCTTGTGCGGCATGATCTCGCCTATCACGATTATGAGGGCGTTGCTCTGGATCATGGTGAGCGCGAACGTCTGGTCGCGGATATGGGTGAGAAGAACAATATGCTTCTTTATAACCATGGCACACTGACAGTCGGCGGGACCGCAGCCGAGTGTTTCTTGCGCATGTTCTTCCTTGAGCGGGCCTGTTCGATGCAAGTGCGCGCCCTGACAGCGGGTCGCGAAAACCTCGTTATTCCGTCGCAAGATGTACAGGACGTCGTGAAGGGACAGTCTAATCCCGAGGGGACCAAAACGTTGGCCAATATGCTCGCCTGGCCTGGTTTGCTTCGAAAACTGGACCGGGAGTCGCCCGGCTATGACGCCTAGAGAATTCATCTATACGGGTTCTTCCGTATAGGAATTTGCACTAGTGCGTCCATTCATACCGTTTCATTTTAAGGGGATTCCCCTAGATCACGGTTTGAGAGCAACGGAATGATGCGACGATGAAACATTTGAAGGCTTTTGAAAGCGCGCTTGATACGATCCATGAAGAGGGGCGTTACCGCGTCTTTGTGGATCTTCACCGGCATAAGGGCGAGTTCCCAAAGGCAACAGCACGTTTTGAGCATGGTGAACGCGAGATCATCGTTTGGTGTTCAAACGACTATCTCGGAATGGGCCAGGATGATGATGTCCTCGACGCTATGCATGAAGCAATCGATAGCTTTGGTGCAGGCTCTGGCGGCACGCGCAACATTTCGGGCA
>JAYZAM010000057.1:0-6772 GCA_036339715.1 Pseudomonadota bacterium
AATCAGAGGGGCTTGATATGACCGGCGGCGCGCTCGATGGGGGCGTTCTGGCGCTCGAAATCGGGGGCAATGCCCTTGAGACCTATTCACCCGATATCTTTGACTATTTGCAATGGTTCTTCGCGCACGAAGCCGCGCACCTGTATCAGAAAGCTGGCGGTGCTGAACCGGACGAGTCAGAACATGCTTGGATGCATGAAGGCAGTGCTAATACGATGGCCTATGCCTTGACCGCAGAGTCTGCCGATGACCCGAACACGTTTCTGCTTGAGGTCTATACACGCGCGTTCAACGAGTGCACCGCCTCTCTCGAAAATGACCCGCTCACAGCTGCAGCGTTGAACGGTGCGTTCAATGCCTATTACGCGTGCGGTAACTTCATGGCGCTGATGACAGATGCGGCTTTGCCAGACCATACGCTCTACGATTTCTGGAACGCGCTCAAAACCTGGGCCGAGACCAGCAATGACAGCAAGATCACCTCGAAACAATATTTCGAAACGCTTGAAACCCTGGGCGCGGACCCGGCCCGGATTGCCGATATTCGCAAGCTCGCTTTCGAACCCATCACCGAACCCGCCACCGAATTACCAAGACTGCTACATGCGGCCGGACTGAAAGTCGAACGATCCGTGGATGGCGTTCCAATCGGTTTTCAGTTCCGCGCAGCGCATGACCAGCGCAGCATCGCACCCTTTGAAAGTGTGTCGGCCGAGGCCGGGGCGCGTCGTTAAGACGTAAGCCGGTGCGCCGCGAGCTGTTCATAGATATCAAGCGCTTCTGAGAGGACCGGCCGTAAATCGGATGAGACGTCAGGCAGCGCGCCGGGGGCGGGTGCAAACCCGGTCGAGCGCCAAACCGCGTCATACCAATGCGGGGCCCAGGCCCCGTCTTCCGGCCGCGGACCGGAGGACCAGGACAACATGTTCGGATCCCATTCAATGCCGAGTTGCGCGCAGAGCGTGGTCAGCAGGCCTTCCGGATCACGCAGAATATCATCGCTGTCGATGACCAAAGGAATCTGGCCCTCCACCTCCGTCGCCGTCTCGAACAGACCGAGCTGCTGAGAAAACCCGATCGCGCCGAGGCTCACCTGTTTCATCTTCCGCGCATAGGATGAAATCACGCGCGCCGGATGACGGATCAGGAACACATTTCGGCACGCTTTCATCCACCCACGCGGCGTGTCCGGCACAATGTGGTGGGTCATGTGTTTTTGATAAAAGATCGGCGGGTCGCTTTCAGAAGGGCACGTCAGGTCAGCGATTACCTCTCTGGGGTTAGAGCTTTGAGCAGCGAAAATCTCGTCAGACATGGGATGCCGCAATCCGGTGGCCTTGAGATACGCAGCATAGAAGGGTTCATCCACGCATTTTGTATCCGCCCGCGCGCCAAAGCTCCGCATCATTGTCGTCGACATGTTTCGAGGACCTGACCACATGGCAATTCGAAGACAGGTCTCGCTCATGTGATCGGCGTCAGATTCTCTTCGACGAGCGCTTTATAAAGCCCAGAAAGCCTCTGCGTGACCGGACCATTGAGCGTCGCAATCGACCGGCCATCCGCTTCGCGCACCGGCGTTGTTCCGGCGAAAGTTCCGGTGATGAAGGCTTCGTCTGCCGAGTAGACATCAAACAGCGAGAACCGTTTCTCGAACACCGGAATACCGTTTTCCCGGCAAACGCGAATGATGTTTCCACGCGTGATCCCACCGAGACAGTATTCTGGCGGACTCGTCCAAACCTCTCCATCTCTGACGATGAAGAAATGCGTTGAATTGCACGTCGCGACGAAGCCATCCGGATCTAGCATCAAAGCTTCATCCGCGCCGGCTTTATCGGCCTGGATGCAGGCGAGAATGCAATTCAGCTTGGAATGCGAATTCAGTTTCTGATCCTGTTCCGCAGGCCCCGTGCGCCGAACATGCGCTGTAAAGAGTGACACACCCTTCGCCTGTATTGCCGGCACCGGGGATTTGTATTCCGGAATAATCACGATGGTCGGTGGCGTGATCGTAAAGCGCGGCCCCTGATAAGGCGTCTTCTTCACCCCCCGCGTCACCATCAATCGAATATGCACACCCTCGTGCATCTCCTGCGCTTTCAGGCAGTCAAACAATTGCTGGGTCAATTGAGCCGGGCTCAGCCCGATATCCATATCGATTGTTTTCGCGCCCGCGTAGAGCCGCTTCAAGTGCTCCTCGAGAAAGGCAACACCGCCATTGTGAACCCGCATGCCTTCCCAGACGCCATCGCCGAGAAGATAGCCGCTCTCAAACACCGAAACGGTGGCCGCATCCCGGTGCTTCAGCTCACCATTGATCGAGACCAGGATGTCCGCGTTGCGTTCATCATAAACATAGTCATGAACGCCATGTGCATCGTCCATCATGGATTAGCCGCCCACGCGCCGTTCCTGGCCTTCCCAGTACGGTTCGCGCAGATCCTTCCGCAGGATTTTACCTGACGGATTGCGGGGCAGAGCCTCGATATAATCGACAGACTTAGGGCATTTATAACCCGCAATCTTTTCGCGCGCCCAGGCGATGATATCCTCAGGCGTCGGAGACTTGCCCTCTTTGGGAACGATGATCGCTTTTACCGCTTCGCCCCATTTTTCGTCTGGCACCCCAATCACCGCGACATCGGCCACGTCAGGGTGCCCGAAGATCGCGTTCTCCACCTCAGCCGGATAGACGTTCTCGCCTCCGGAGACGATCATGTCCTTGACGCGGTCATGGATGAACAGGAAACCATCTTCATCAAAATACCCGGCATCCCCGGTGTGAAAGAAACCGTCTCTGATCGCCTCTTCGGTTGCCTCAGGACGATTCCAATATCCCTTCATGACAAAGTCTGACTGAATCACAATCTCACCAACCTCGCCGGTCGCGACCGGGTTTCCATCACCATCGACGCAGCGAATGATCGTGCTTGGATAAGGCACGCCGCAAGATCGAAGCTTGCCCCAGCTGGGATCATGCGCTTCTGGGGGCAAATAGGTGCCGCCGCCGGTGGTTTCAGTAAGCCCGTAAACTTGTGTGAAGCGCGCGCCCATGACCTCTACCGCAGTGACCAGGAGATCCTCCGTGATCGGACTGGCTCCGTAAAAAATCTGCTTCAGCTTCGAGTAGTCGCGATCCCGGAAGTCCGGCATCTGGCTCAGCATCAGGATGACAGCTGGAACAAAAAAGGCATGATTGATGTCTTGCTGTTCAATCAGATCAAGAATTTCTACCGGGTTGATTTCAGGCAGCACAATTGTTCGTGCCCCCTGGGCAGTTGCGAGAATGCCAACATTGACTCCGGCGACATGAAACAGCGGCATCGCGTTCATAACATTGTCGCCGGCATTATAGCTCGACCACTCTAAAAGTCCGGCCTGCCCCATAAATCCGCGATAATTGGCATTGGTCAGCATCACGCCCTTCGGCAGTCCGGTTGTGCCGGAGGTATAGAGCTGGATGACATCGTCATTGTCCTGCGTCTGAACCGTGGGGGCGCTGCTGTCTTGCCCGTCTCGCCACGAGGTATATTCCGGCCAGCCATCGCGCGCGCCGTCCAATGTGATAATATGTTCCAGATGCGGGCAGTCATCCTTGATTGCATCGACCATGTCGAACCATTCCGGACCAACAAACAAAACGCGGACCTGCGCATCTGTTAGAATGAATTGCACTTCAGGCGGCGCCAGGCGGGTATTCACCGCGTTCATCACGGCGCGCGACTTGGCGCATCCGAAAAGCATCTCGTAATAGGCCGCGGTATTTTTGGCCAGATATCCAACTCGTTGATCGGCTGAAACCCCAAGCGCTAACAGACCGTTTGCAACTTGGCTTGATCGCGTATTCAACTGCGCAAAAGTCGTTTCTTCGCCGTTGAACCAGAATGCAACCTCATTGGGTCTGATATTGCTTTGGACCCGCGGAATATCTGCCACGTGCGGCATGATTTCGATATCGAGCATAGCCAACCAACTCCCTGATCTTTTGTCTTTTGATTTGTTTTAGGCAACAATCACCACTTGGAAAGCCCCAACAAACACGGTTAGGGTCGAATCAAGTCTGGGGAGGCAAACGGTTATGGCAAACGCGCAAAGCATCATTCTACATCAGTTTGATCGTTCCCCATATTCGGAAAAAATCAGGCTGGCTTTGCGCATGAAAAACCTTGGTTGGGCCGCGGTTGAAATCCCATCCATAATGCCAAAACCCGACCTCACGCCTTTGACCGGGGGCTACCGGCGGACGCCCGTTATGCAGATCGGTGCGGATATTTTCTGTGACACATCCATCATGCTGGCTGAACTGGAAAAGCGCTTTCAGATTCCGGCCTTAACGCTCCCGGGGCACGAGGGACTCGCCAGCATGGTCAGCGCGTGGACAGATGGAAAGTGGTTTCAGACCAGTGTTGCGGTAATCTTTGGGACAATCGGCGAGCATATGCCGCAAGACTTTATCGATGACCGGACGAAGATGTCGGGACGGGCGTTCGATGTTGAGGCCATGAAGGCCGCCGTGCCATTCATGCAAGATCAGTGGCGCAGTCAGCTCATGTGGATTGAAGACCGCCTCGAGGGCGGACGCCGAGCCGGAACAGGCGATTGGTTGGTCGGCACCAAACCCGGCATGGTCGACGTGCATGCTTTCATGAATCCATGGTTCGTCGAGCAGAATGTTCCGGATTTTTTGAATGAGTGCTTTGAAAGCACGCCTCTGACCCGAGATTGGTACCGGCGCTTGAAAGACTTCAAAGGGCAAGCCCCGGAAGAGATTTCTGGCGCCGAGGCCATCGAAATCGCCCATAATGCGGCGCCGCGATTGAAGCCAGCCTCCACCGCAGGTGATCTGCGCGATCTGGAGCCCGGAGATCGAGTCGCGATCGCGCCTGATGACTATGCCAAGGACTGGGTCGAAGGTGACCTCGTTATCGCCAATTCAGAGCGAGTGATCATCGCGCGTCAGGATGAACGCGCAGACAATCTCCATGTTCACTTCCCGCGTGTTGGTTACATCTTACGGAAAGCATAAGCGGGCATTTTCTCGCTCGCTTCAGACTTCGGCTCATCCCCGGCAATCAACGCATCGGCGAAGTAATGATTGCGATCACGGTGTCCGGCTTCGTCGGCGCGAACGGCGATGACTACATCCCGTAGACGGGCGGTTGCAGGTAGCCCCCAATAGTCGATCGCAATTCTAGGTGCTGGGATATTCTCGAGGCGGCCTTCATCAATCTCATTCAAATAATGCGTGTAACTGATAACGGCTTCTTCCTCAAAATAACCGACGACGCGGTGCGCGGTTTTCGGTGCGAACAAGTACAGGAAGAAGTAGAAATTATAGAAAATGGCCTGCGCGATCATAATCAAACCGCGCTCAAACCAGGAAGGTTGTGCAACCTGAATGAAGGTCATCAGGTGCATACGCTCATTCTCGGCCTCATCCAGCAATTCCTTGACCCAACCCTGGTCGTCTTTCATCCGGCGAATTGAGCGCAGGTGCTGAAGCAGACCTGCGACCATGCCGGGAACCGCCGCGACGGTTTCCAGCACCACCGCGCGATGACCGTAACGTTTTCGGAAGAACAGATCGGCGAAGAATCGCAAGACTTTGACGAACGCAAATGCGATACGGTCTCTCAGTCCGCGCGGTTTTCGGTGTCCATCGATCCGGTGCATGATCCGCCTCCAAACAGTGTGAGGCTGACTTAAGGGTCTCTATTGCGAATTTGATAGGATATTGCGACGCAGGTCAAAATGGCTCAGGCCCGGGTCAGCACCCCCTGGCGTCAAACCGGTAAGCCACGAAATGGGCAGGGTCTCCGTTGGAATAGTTCAGGGCATAAACCGGGTCGGACTGAGAGACACAAAGTTCAGCCTCATCGGCCTGCGCCAGAAGATCATCTCGAACCTCTATTGCCGAAGGGAAACACACAGTACCCGGCACCTCGCACCGCCGCGCTGGGGTCCCCCGATCTTCCAGATTGACCAGATAGACCACAGGATACGCTGCAGCATCTTCTGGTAGCGTTAGAGGCGTCTCAGGCGGGTGCAGGTTTTGCGTGCCAAATGACATCACATAGGAGGGTTCAGCATAGCCGACTGCCAGGATACGCTCCGGGCTTGCTCGACCATCTTCACAGGTTTCAAATGGCAAACCGCAAACCCCTTGAAGGGCCAGTCGCGCACTTTCCGTGGGCTGTGCCCAGAGCTGCGTTGGCAGAACATAGATCCGCGCATGCCAACCGAGAAAAAGACTGGTCAGGACGCCAAGCAAGATTGCTGGGACCCACTTCTTCGCGATGAAAGCTGCAAGCGATCCGAGGAAAACGAGCCCTCCGAGATACCAGAGCCAAAGCGGGAAGTTCACAAAATGAGCCCATTGCTCGATCACGCGGTCAGGAGCCACTGTTTTAAAGTCGCCTGCCGCCTCGGTCTTGACCAGACGCGCGGCCAGCGGCGAACTGATAAAGATCAGAGCAGCACCGCCAAGGGCGTAAATCGCGAAGCTCGTCCATCGAGAAACCGGTAGCTTCGCACCATCGACAAGCTTAATGCCAGCCCATCCACAAAGCAGCGCCAGTGCAGGATAGGCCGGCATAATGTAATGACTGAGCCGCGTTGGCATGAGCTCAAAAAAGATCGTTGTGAGCAGCCCCCAAGCCACGAGGAAACGCAGCGCTCTCGTTTCCCCTTCAATTGGAGAGGCGTCGGAGACTTGCCAGCGGTTCTGCCATTCGGGGCGCGTGCTCAACCACCAAAACGCTATGATAAT
>JAYZAM010000058.1:0-9074 GCA_036339715.1 Pseudomonadota bacterium
GGGCCTCGAAGTGGTCGGCATCGTGGAAGTCTCTGCGGAGAGCGCGCCGGATTCGACAACCGATGACGAGCGTTGGGACTGCGTCCACATCCGGGCGCTCACCGATATGCCGGAGCCGGTCACCCTGAAAGCGGTCAAGGCTAATGAGAAGCTCGCTGAGATGTCTCTGGTTACGAGCATGCGCTTATCGGTCCAGCCCGTGCTGGAAGACGAATGGATGGAAGTCTGCCGAATGGGCGGACTTAATGGTAAGACGCTAAAGCCGCTCTAGGACCTAGTATTCCTTGGAGATGCGGAACCTGAGATTTGTATCCGCTGACGCATCCGTCGCGCCAAACAGCGCGCCGGTATAAAGGCTCCAGTCATCGCCGAGATCCCAGACCGCAACCGGACCGATCTGATGCTCTTGTTCGTCTGTATCGAGCCAGTCTGACGTCGATCCATATTCTGCGAACCACTCAATGCCGAGTTTCGGGCCATCAGCGATCGAGGTCGTCGCAGAACTGCGCGTTTGAATCAAAATACCGTCAGCCGGGTCATTGCCGATCTGCTGCGTTGCCCCGAGGATGAAGCGCAAGGTCCAGTCGTCAAAATGCTTCCACTGATTGATCCAATGCACGGTGACGTCGCCCGGGCGGTCTTCAAATCGGTAGCGGCTCTCGACTCGAAATCCCGACTGATATTTCTGGTCATCCGGCGTGACCTGCCAAACCAGTTCTGCACGAAGATAATCTGGGTCGAAGTCTGAGTCATCGGTGCTGCGCAATTGCGCAATCACACGCCACCGCAAAGCGCCATTGATGGCGCGTTGATAATGGAACCGTTGATTGTAGTCTTCATCATCCGGATCGAAGGAGCCGCGATATTCCCAACCGCTTTCTCCCTCATCAATGACGGGTCCAAATACGCCGCTCGTATTCTGAGCAAAGGCGGTTGGTGTCGTGGCGGCGAGTGCCAACCCCAGAATGACATGGCGCATAGACAGTTTCCCTCGTTCGATCCCCTAAGCTTCAAAGGATCGATGTGGTTTGCCCCGGACTAAAGTCCACTCAGAGAAACGTCTCGCTGCGATAGTCTGAACCTATTCGTTCAGGGCGAAATCTACGATTGCGTCGCAATGCACAAGCGCGGTGTCATAGGCTGGAAGCGGGCTGTTCTGATCATTGATCAGCATACCGAGCTCGGTACAGCCAAGAATAATGCTATCGCATCCTTGCGTCTTTAGATCGCTTATGGCGGCTTGATAAAAGGCGATCGCCTCCTCGCGCACGATTCCATGAGTCAAATCATCGAATATGATCCGACTAAGCTCTTTTTGCGTGACCGCGTCGGGGCGGGTCGCGCATATTCCGGTCTCACGTTCCAAGCGATCGACAAAATACGGTTCGGACATTGTGAACGCCGTGCCGAACAATCCCGGTTGTTTGAACCCGTCACGCTTGAGGCGCGCACCGCAGGCATCGACGATGTGCAAAAACGGTAGGTCCGTGGCGTTTTCAATAGCATCGGCCACCGTATGGAGTGTGTTGCAAGCCAGAACGATAAAGTCCGCGCCGGCACTTTTCAGGCCCTTTGCGGCGCGATCAAAACCGGCGCGGATGAACTCCCAATCGCGGGTATCATGTGCACCATTATAGTCGTGAAAATTCACCGAGTGAATGCGCATCTCAGCGCTGTGATATCCCCCTCGTCGACGCCGCACTTCAGCGTTGATCGTCTTATAGTAGATGAGTGTCGCTTCGGTGCTGACACCGCCGATCAGGCCAATCGTTTTCATCGTGATCCATCCTCGAAGCTAGCCAGCGCCCATTCGGCGAAGTCTGCCAGATTGCCCCCCCGAAACAGGAAGCCGCCTATTCCGGCCGCGTGTGCTGCATCAATATCGGTCTGTTTATCGCCAATCAGGAAGCTCGCTTCGCGTTTGACTGGGAAATCTGCCATCGCACTCAGGATCATGCCGGGTTTGGGTTTGCGATCGAAACTGTCTTTTCGAAAGGCCGGGTTCGTTCCTTCTGGGTGGAACGGGCAAAAATAGACTTGATCGACGCCCGTCGACGCTTCTTGCAACCCGAGAAGCATATGCGCATGCACCGCTTCCATATCCGCCAGACTGTAATGGTCAAAAGCGATGCCCGACTGATTGGTGATGACAAAGACCAGCCAGTTTCTTTGTTTGAATCGTTTGATGCAATCCTGCGCGCCATCGATCCAGGTCCAGTCTTTGACCTGCGCCACATAGCCATGATCAACGTTCAGAACGCCATCACGGTCGAGGAATAATGCGGGTCTCGAGTCGGCCATGGGATTGCCTACCGTAGACTAGCCGACTGCGCGAGACTGGTTGGCAAAAAATGAGAATTCTGGTGCATTTTTATTCGAGGAGATCCGAAAACGGGCCCTCAATAGCCTAGGGAGGGCATTACATGGAACAGTATATACCATTGATTTTAAACGGTGTCGGCGGGGTCATTCTCGGTCCGATCGTGTCTAAAGCGCTTGGTGGAAAAGGTAGCACCGGCGCCGTCGCTGGGATCATTGGCGGGCTCGCGGGCGGATATGGAATGAATGCCGCGGATATCGGCTTTCAGTCTCTGCTCGGCAGCGAAGCTATGATGGGGCTCATCAGCAGCTTCCTCAATGGCGGCGTTGGTGGTGGCCTCATCGGTGGCTTGCTCGGCTTGCTGACCAAAGGCCGATAAGCCAAGTATTGCACTATTCGGCCGCTGCGGTCTTTGCTGCAGCGGCTGTTTCAATTTCGCGTCGATTGATGCCAATGCCGATGAACAGCGGCACCAGCGAAAGTGCTGTGATCAGACCTGCGAGGAAAAAGGCTGCGCCGCCCGTATGCAGGGGATTGGCCTCGGGAAGGTTGGCAAAATATTTCAGGGTCTGAGTCATCAAGACCGGGCTAAAAATCAGCGTAAACGCCATCATACTGGCCTGTGCGCCCTGCAATTCGCCTTGTTCATTCCGCGGAGTCAGCGTCGACGTAATCGTGTTGATGGCGGGCATGGCGACTCCACCAACGGACGAGACTGCAATAATGGCATAGGCCATCCATGGCGCGCCAGCGAGCGAGAACAGAAACAACGCGATGGCATTGCTGGTGAAGCCAAACAAAGCTGCCCGCATAGGGCCGAGGCGTTTGATCAGATATCCGGTCAGAAGCCCCTGACCGAGTGCCGATCCAACGCCGACAAAGGCGAGTGACAAACCGATTTCGAATTCGGACCAATCATAACGGATCTCACCATGGAAATTCCAGGTCGACGGATAGACCGAGTGTGCAATCTGATAGAGCCCGATTGCCACGATGAACCAGGCGACTCTCGGTACTTTCGAAAAGTGGACCATCGTTCCGAACGGATTAGCGCGCACAAGGTCAAAGTCTCGGCGATCTTCTTCGTGCAGGCTTTCCGGTAGAATGAACCAGCCGTACAGAAAGTTTAGACCCGCGATGCCAGCCGCCACAAAAAAGGGCAGACGCGGATTGATCTCGCCCAGGAAGCCGCCAAAAACCGGACCCAGAATAAAACCGATTCCGAACGCGGCCCCCATGATCCCAAATGCGCGACCGCGATCCTCAGGTTCGGTTACGTCGGCAATATAGGCATTGGCGACCGAGTAAGTTGCTGAGAACATTCCTCCCAGAAAACGACCGATGAAAAGCACGGCAAGTGTCGGCGCGAGCCCCATAATCAGAAGGTCAATTCCGAGCATCGCGATCGAAGCGAGAAGCACGGGGCGCCGACCATAACGATCGGATAATCCCCCAAGGATAGGCATGGCAAAGAAATTTGCGATCGCAAACGTCATCGCCAGCCACCCGCCATAAGAGACCGATTGCGCCGCTGCGAGACCCGTAATGTCTTCAAGCAAAGCGGGCATGACCGGCATAATGATGCCAAAAGACAGCATGTTCAGAATGACCGCAAAGACAACGAACAGAAAAGCATTCCGGCCAGGCTTTGGATCAGGAGGCGCGGGAACACTCATAAGCTGGCTTTGCGGGAGCGCGGGGATGGGGTCAAGACCGCAATCGCGACGCCGCCGAGAATTGCCGTGGTTGCGACTGTAAATCGGATCGTGATCGGTTCGGCCAGAAACAAAACGCCGCCGATCGCCGCAATGGCGGGAACGCTGAGTTGAGCAATTCCGGCGCGGGTCGCGGTCAGGTCTTTGACGACTCGATACCAGATTACATAGCCGACGCCGGACGTGAGTGCGCCTGAGAGAACGGCAATCAGAACGCCATCCATAGGCGGCAATGGTTCCGCCGAGATCATTTGCGCTGCCGCAAAGAGCGGTATTGCAAACAGGCTCGCAAGGATGAAATTTCCTGCCGTTGCTGCGGTTGCGTCGGCTTTGACACGACCAATCAGCGAATAGCTTCCCCAGGCAATCCCGGCCAGTGCCATCAAGCCAGCCGCCCAGAGAGGGGGTGCCTCAAGGCTCGGCGAAACCAGCCAGATGAGCGCAATAACCGCCATCACAAACCCGCTCCATTGGAGTGTTGAGAGGCGTTCGTTTTTAAATAACCCCCAACCGAGCATCGTTATCTGAACCATTGCGAACAGAATGATGGCCCCCATGCCTGCAGGTAATGCGAGATACGCAAACGCAAAACACGCCGCGTAGATGAGGAGCGAGAGCCCGCCTGAAAAAGAGCCCGCAAAGCGTTTGTTTTGCGCGAGGCAAATCGCGGCGAGCATAACGGCGCCGCTGATCAACCGGATCAGAGCAAAACTGCCCGCACCAATTTCAGTTTCGACAAGGCCAAGGCGCCCGAGAACGGAGTTCGCGGCGAACGCAATCATCGCGACCGTCGTTAGCAAAAAGATACGAAGCGAAATCGTCATCTCGTCCCATAGGCGTCGAGCACGGGCATGGCCAGACTATTTTAAAGCGGCAGTGTCGAATGCTGACATGTCTTCTATCAGAGCATACGCGGCATTTAGGGCCGGGTCCTCTTTAGCGAGAATAGCTGCCGCCGTCATAGGTGCTTTTATGTCGGGAGAGATCCCTAATCCGCGCTCGAATGTTGGTGTGTTCACAAAGGATTGCATCGCGGGTATGCGCATTTTGATCCCACTTTCCGGTAGAGTGAGCGTGAACAGAATTCCTGCTGTTGCGCCCTCCGCACTGCCACCTGTGCGTTCACCAATCAGCACAGCATCAGGATTTTGCGCCTTTATAAAAGACAATAGATGGGTTGATCCGGATGCATTGTCGCGACTGGTCAGAAGGATGAGTTGCCCTTTGAAGGCGTTCGCACGAGGGGTTAATTCAGACAATGACGGACTGAGTGCGCTGAGCAGGGAATAGGTTCCGTCCGGGTTCTGTTTGAATCCGCGTGCGTCGGGATTGAGCGCCCGGGGGTCCCAGGTCGAAATAAAGTCTTCGGGACCGCTATGGTCGAGCGTCTTAACGCGAATATCCCGCATGAACGGCGCGGGTGATTGAATTAATCGCGCCAGCAGTCCGAGCGCGGCGTCATCCGATCCCCCGCCATTACGGCGCAAATCGACAATCAGCGTGTCCCGCCCTTCGGCCTGAAGAGCATCGAAAATAGGATCATATAGCTCGGCTGGATTCACTGGTGTGCGATAATTCACAAATGTATCCACCGCGAGATAGGCGGAATGATTATCAATGCGTTCAAATCGGATCGCATCCTTGAAATTGAGCGCCCCAACTTCGCCGGCTCCCAAAGCGCGCCATTCCGGATGCGTAATACGGTCAACCGTAACTGTCATGGGGGCGGCATCGCCGCGCCGCACGGTCATTTGCGCGGTTGCGTCGGTTCTGAACAGAAACGCTCCGAAGTGATCCAGGCCGCCACCGCGAAACTCATAGGATTGTGCGACCTGACCATCGTGCGCCCATGACGTCTCGCCGTCAAATGGGATCAACGGACGCACCAGATCCGTTCGTGACGTCAGGCTGTCTCCGTCAATGGAGAGAATCTCGTCTCCAGCTTGGAGACCGCTGTCCTCTTTCGCGACCGAAACGAAGCCCCGTTCATCGACGAAATTCCAACGCACCGGCAGGTATACGGGATCAGTTTTACGGGTCTCGGCCAAGGCCTCGGAAAGCTCAGCCTTGGTGTGATCACATCGAATTTGCGCGAGCACCCGGCTCGAACCGATATAGAATTCGCCGACGCTAAGGCCATCGTTCTGGTTCGCCTTATCTTGCAGATCTTGCCAGGCCACACGCATCTCATTTTGCGTCGCGTATCGGGTGTATCCGGGGTGAATGCGCTCATAGACTTCTTCAGCAAGGGCGATATCGCGAGCGACTTGTTCCGGCGACAGGTAACGCTGTTCGGGCGCTTCCGCTTGAGCCGCAGAGATGTCGGCCAGGGCGACGCACAGTGTTGCGAGGATCAAATTTCTTATGTGGGAAGCAAGGCGCACCAAAAATCTCCATATGTACCCGGATAAGATTCGATACGACCCTGAGGGGTGTTTGGATTAATAGACGCTCGTTTTTCGGGTGGGTTATTGGATTTCGCTTCCGGCGAGACCTGCGAAGGCCATGCCGAGGTCTCTATAATATCCCACGCGTGCCTGCTGTTCCGGAGTAAGTTGAATCAATTGATCTGCGCCTCGAAGAAGACTTGGCGAGCGGCCGGCATGGGCAATCGTCATCATGTCTGACCATAACCGTGCTGGAAGTCCTCCGCCGGTTACGCCATTCATCGGCGTGTCATCATCATTGCCCGTCCAGATGCCGCCGAGCAATTCGGAACTGTATCCGACAAACCAGGCGTCTCGGGAGGATTGGCTCGTCCCGGTCTTGCCAGCTAGGGGCCAGCCCTCAACCGATGCGGCTTTTCCTGTCCCTGAGCGAATGACATCTGCCAACATCGCCGTCATGGTTTCAGAGAGCGCGCGCTCATAAACGCGTGCCGCATCATATTCAGGTCTTTGATACACCACGTCGCCCCGCGTGGTTTCGATCTTTTCAATGAGATAGGGATCGACGCGGCGTCCGCCGGTCATGAATGGGCCATAGGCCCGGGTCAGCTCCCAGAGGGTGACTTCCTGACTGCCCAACGCGATTGATGGAAACGGTTTCAAGTCAGCCCCAATGCCGAATTTGCGGGCCGTCGAGATTACGGATTCAAGCGAGACCTCCTGAGCCAGCAAGGCTGCGATCGTATTCAGGCTGTCGCGCAACGCTTCAGCAATCGTCACAGGCCCCATATAGGCGCGCGAGAAATTCTTGGGCGACCAGTCATCAATCGTAACGGGTTGATCAATTCGGACGTCATAGGGGCTGATCCCGTCTTCGAGTGCGGCGGCAAAGACGAATGGTTTAAATGCTGAACCGGGCTGACGGCGGGCCTGCGTGGCGCGGTTGAACTGGTTAGCCAAATAGTCACGACCGCCATATAGGGCGAGCACATGGCCTTCGCGGTTCATCAGCACCGCCGCGGTCTGATCGGCCTCGGCTTCCTCCTCCTCGTCTGACATTCGGGCTTCGAGCGCGGCTGAGATTTCCGCCTGTAGCTCAGCATCAATGGTTAGTGTAATCACCAGATCGTCTGGGAGTTCCGGCAAAAGCTCGTTTGCGCGCTCAGTTACCGCATCAAGAATATACCCAAATTGCGGGTCTTGCTCAGGCTCGGGCGCGAGAGTGACAGATGATTCAAGCGCGATTTGCGCACTCTCCGAAGTTATGAAGCCAGCCTGCAGCATTTCGGTGAGCACATAGACTTGGCGTTGGCGTGCACCTTCCATGTTATCGTCGAGGGCCAGTCGAGACGGGGCCTTGGGCAGGGTGGCGAGGAGGCTCGCTTCCGCCAGGGTCAGATCTTGCGGATCTTTTCCGAAATAAAATCGGGACGCGGCGCCCAATCCATAAAACCCGGATCCGAAATAGACACGATTCAAATAAAGCTCGAGAATCTCATTCTTGGACAATTGTTCCTCGAGCGCTCGAGCGAGGCGAATTTCCTGGGCCTTGCGCTTCAGGGTCTGTTCCGGCGACAGAACCAGGTTTTTGACAAGCTGCTGCGTAATCGTGGACGCGCCTGAGACGGTTCGACCCGAAATGATATTGGCCCAGGCGGCCCGAGCCATAGCTTGGGTATCTGCGCCGTCATGCTGATAAAAACGCTTGTCCTCGGCGGCGATAAACGCACGCGGCACATGCGGAGGGAGCTCGTCAATCTTGACCGCGCGGCCATATCGAGGCCCCCGGATGGCGATTGTCTTGCCCGACCGGTCAACATATTCGATCGCGGGTTCTCGATTCGCATCCCACAGCTCGGCCGTTGCTGGAAGAGATGGCATGCCGCGATACAGACTTTGCCAGAACAACCATGCGGCAAGCAAACCGAACAGCGTAAGAATGAAGCTGACCACCAGGCTCCACTTCAAAATTGGTCTGCCTCGAAAAATCCCCATGCTGGCTCCCTGCGCCTTTGCCTTGGCGGGTTTCCGAGCAGGTTTTTTGAGACCGGGTTTACCGTTGGAAGCTTTCACGCCCGCTCACCTTTCGCGCCAGACTTCGGCTTCGCTTAGTGCAGAGAAATTGAGGCAGGGTGAAGGCGGAGACCTTAATCAAAGGTTACGACCTAAGCGGCTCCGGACAATTCCATCGCTTCGGTTGTCTTGTGCCCGGTTTGGCCTTTTCCGCGAGGATTTTCGCAAGGTTTAGACGCTTCGCAATATCGTCCGCGCTCATCGGGCGCATAAAGCATCCGATGGGTTCGCCCGTGTCGGCGGCTACGGCCACGGCCAGTCCGGTAATGCCGCCATACCAGTTCCATAAATAGGCAACTTTGTGCGTGTCGGCTTTTTGCAAAAGCCGGGTTTCGACAGTGGCTTTTTCAAGCGCTGAAGACCCACGCCGGATTTGGGTGACGTCTAGGTCCACGCGAACAATTTCTTCACCAGGGAAAGCCGAAATCGCTTCATCGAGCCGAGGGTTGAGGATCTGGCAGTTCGGACACCAGTCAGCGGTAAAGTTGACGACTTTGACGAGCGGCTCAGCCACTGAGGTTGTGGCACAAGCGAGATATAGAAAGATCGAAACACATATCGTCCGCATGCCGTCGCCTC
>JAYZAM010000059.1:0-8237 GCA_036339715.1 Pseudomonadota bacterium
GAACAGCATCATACCGAGCGCCAGAGCAAATACGATGTCGGATAGATTCTCGATCCGCGACACGTTTTGCCCGCGCCATTCAAAATGCGGATCATGATCCAGGTGTTTTCCGATCTCGCTGCGCATAATGCTCCCTCTCTAAGAATAGGGTAGAGCTTTTATTGAAATGGAAAAGCCCACAGAGAGTTTGAGCCGTATTGAAAACATCTTTGCTCAATATCTCAAATACCGATAGATCTTTGCGATCTAAACGATCATGTGGGCAAGGGGACACTATTATGACAGACCAGATCAAAGCGACGTCGTGGCGAGAAAATAAAGACCTTGTTGTGTTCTGGCTGCTCGTCTTTTTTCCCGTCGGGCTGTGGGCATTATGGACCGGAAACTGCTTCGAAAAGAACCGAAAAATTCAAATCTCGATTGCGGTTGCGGTGCTTTTATTGGTTGGTTCACTCGGGCTCAACACATTTCTATATTTTGTCATTGCGTGGCCAGCCGCGCTCTACTTGCTGTGGCGTAATCAGGGCGAAAACAAAAGATGGTTCTACGTTGCTGTCGGCGCATTCATTGCTCTCGCTCTTGTTAATCTCGGTAATGGGGGCGGCGGAGACTATAGTGGGGGTGGGTCCTGCGCTGCCGTCATGACCGAGGGAAACTGCACCTATTACCGAGACGACAATTGCAATGTAATCGCGCGAGAGTGCAGCTAAGCATCAGTCGATCGCAGCAGCATCCTCAGGTCGGCGACGGTGTTGTTACGAGCGCGCTCATTTTCCGGCTGAGCTCCGAGCGCGAGGAAACGCGCATTTTTTGATAAATAACTTTGACCTGGGACCGCACGGTTTCTCCGCTCACCGCGCGGCGGTCGGCCACCTGTTTCGTCGTCAGTCCCTGGAACAGAGCAAGCGCGATATCAATCTCCGATGGCGTAAGGTCATAGAGCTTTTTCAGATTGTCCTCACGCACCGCAAGCGGACGAACCGGGTCTTTAATCGTGATCACGCAGTGCTCATGAAAATAGTTTTCGGTCTGAGCCACTGAGGCAGGCAAGGGCGCAACTTCGACGAGGAAGGGCTCCTGGGCGTCTCGACGAATCTCTGAATGAACGGTGTTCATTGAGGCAAGCGCTTGGTTTGATAAGTCCGTGAAGATCTGCTCCAGTTTTCTCGAGCGCCATGGAACACGCGCAGTCTCATTTGGCGCTGCCGCGAAGAACGCATCTCTCGCCATGTCATTGGAGAAGATATGATTGCCATACCGGTCCATGATCACAATCGCATCGGACAATCCGCTCAACGCCTCGTTCAAGATGTTCCGGCGGATATATGCGTGACGAAAGGAATAGGTCGCGCGGGCGACCCGCTGCAGATCAGGCAGCAGCGCCTTGATCAGCGCCTGATCCTGTGAAGTGAAGGCGTGTTTTTCATCGTATCTATGAAAGGTCATCACCGCCACTCTCGGTCGGTTGATGCCGACAATGTTCAATGAAAAGGTCGCCATCATCACGTCTGTCAGGGCTTCATCGCGGATAAAGGGAGCCCAAGAGCTGTTCTCTAGAGTTTCGGGACTACACAATTGGGTGCCGAGACAAACCCGGCCAACGGATGCACCGAATTGCTCAACATACGCTTTGCTCCACGGGTCGGGTTCACCAAGCTCCCGCTCGACCTTCGCAGCAAGGGCAATATCAACCCCATGGGCAATCGCATCTCCAAATAGCGCGTGGTCGACCTCGCCGCCAATGACATTGAAGAACCCGCCGGACGCATTCACGAGTGCAATCAGGTCTTTCAAGATCGTGCGGATTGCGCCTTCATCATCGAGCGTGGCATAAATTCTATTTCGGATGTCGATCAGTTTGTCCTGTTCGATGTCCATCACGAGGCCTTTTCATCTCAATAGGTGGTAAAAAAGTATCGCCCGATTAGCCTAGGGCATTGTGATAAAAAAGCCCGCACCATGCGGCACGGGCTTTTTCAAATTTCAGATGGTTTCGGCCCTAAAGCGCGTCCGTCAGCTCTGGGACCGCATTGAACAGGTCCGCGACCAGGCCGTAATCCGCAACTTGGAAGATCGGAGCTTCTTCGTCTTTATTGATTGCGACGATGATCTTGGAGTCTTTCATGCCGGCGAGGTGCTGGATCGCACCAGAAATACCGACCGCGATATAAAGCTCCGGCGCAACGATTTTACCGGTCTGACCGACCTGGTAATCGTTTGGTGCGTAGCCTGCGTCGACCGCGGCGCGAGACGCGCCTACGGCTGCGCCCAGTTTATCGGCGAGCGGGTTCATGAGACGCTCAAACTCTTCGGCAGAGCCAAGTGCGCGGCCACCAGAAACGATGCGTTTCGCAGCTGTCAGCTCTGGGCGATCGCTTGCGACAATCTCTTCAGAAACGAAGGTGGCTTTGAACGGACCAGCCGGTGCGTCGACGGCTTCAACGGTTGCTGAGCCGCCTGTACCGGCAGCGTCGAAAGCGGTTCCGCGCACGGTCACGACTTTCTTGGCGTCAGATGATTTGACCGTCATGATGGCGTTACCCGCATAAATCGGGCGAACAAATGTGTCCTGACCTTCAATTCCGATAATGTCGGATAGCTGCATCACGTCGAGCTTGGCGGCGATGCGCGGCGTCACGTTTTTGCCCATCGTTGTGGCGGGCGCGAACAGCGCGTCATAACCGTCCATCATAGGAACGATCAGGGCTTCCATTGCTTCGGCGAGTTGCTTTTCATAAGCGTCGCCATCGGCGTGCAGCACTTTGCGCACGCCTTCGATGCCAGCAGCCGCCGCCGCGACATCGCCAGCGCCCTGACCGGCCACGAGCACATCTACATCGCCGCCAAAGGCTTTCGCGGCGGTGACGGTTTTAGCGGTCGCGTCAGACAGCGCCGCGTTATCGTGATCTGCAATTACAAGAACAGCCATTATACAGCTCCCGCAGTTTTGAGTTTGTCTACCAGTGCTGCGACGTCTTCGACTTTTTCGCCCGCTTCGCGTACTGGCGGCTCAGTGACTTTCACAACGGTTAGGCGGGGTGAAATGTCGACGCCATAATCACCTGGCTCTTTCATATCGATCGGCTTTTTCTTCGCCTTCATGATGTTTGGAAGAGAAGCATAGCGCGGCTCGTTCAGACGAAGGTCGGTTGTAACAATAGCGGGACCGTCGAGCGCAACAGTTTGTAGACCGCCATCAACTTCACGGGTGACGTTGACCTTGCCGCCTTCGGCTTTGACTTCAGAGGCGAACGTGCCTTGTGGCCAACCGAGCAGCGCGCCAAGCATTTGGCCCGTCTGATTGCTATCATCGTCGATGGCCTGCTTGCCGAGGATAACCAGATCCGGGCTCTCTTCCTCAACCACTTTGGCGAGGAGTTTGGCGACGCCGAGCGGTTCGACATCGTCATCTGTCTTGATCAGGATCCCGCGATCAGCGCCCATAGCGAGGGCTGTCCGGATGGTCTCCTGCGCCTGCTGTGGTCCAATCGATACGGCGACCACTTCGGTGGCCGTGCCAGCTTCTTTCATCCGAACGGCCTCTTCGACAGAGATCTCGTCGAACGGGTTCATGGACATTTTTACGTTGGCCAGATCGACACCGGTTTGGTCCGATTTTACACGGACTTTCACGTTATAGTCGATGACCCGTTTGACAGGTACGATGACCTTCATGGGCAACTCCCGAGTTTCGCTTAGTTTCTGCTGCCTCGCAGGTAGCAGGACCGTCCAGAAACACAAGGCTTACCTTAACGTTAGGGTCAATTTGGCGCGGAAATTTGTAAGGGCTTTCTAAAACGCAGCAGGGCGAGGAAGGTCTTGAGAACTCAGGCAAATGACTTGGAACCGTTCTCCCATTTCAGCCGGGTCCGTCAGCTTGACGATTCCCTGATAGAGGTCGTCTGCGGCGTCTGGATTGGATCTCACAAGCTGATTGAGCCGGGCTTCGGCGCCGAGGCGCAATAGAAAATCGCTTTGAGTGACCGGCCCGTGCACTGCGAGCGCACGCTGCCCAGAGAGATAAGCCAGCCGCACGAAATCAACGTCGCAGGTCAAGTCGCTCTCTCCCGGAGCGGCAAGCGGATCAATCTGCTCGCCTTTGAGATAAGACCGCAAACTGTCTTCCGGCATTTGGTCCCGCGGGCCATAATCCACGAACAGGGCGCGCCCGGTGGTTTGCGCGAACAGAGCCTCGAGCCCGTCGATCAGAGGAACCAGACCCGGTTGAATTTCCAACGCCCTCAGACGCGCATCCGGTTGAATTTCCGGGGGCAATGCATCTGCATTCAGACCTAGCGTCAGCTCTCGAGCATCGTTCAGGCCAACAACGCGTTCATGCCAGGCGTCTCCGACCCGGATATATTGCTGCACGGGCAGGCAATCGAGCCACTCATTCGCCACGAGCAAAACCGGATGATCGATCGGTACATCATCAAACTGATCGAGGAAATTCGGCGACAGATCGGCAAAGCGGCTTTGCAGATTAGCACGGAGTACCGGACTGGGTTCAACAAAATGCACGCGTACCGCGTCGTGAAACCCGGGCACGCTTGCGGCGGCGCGTAGGGCATCCGCCATGAGTGTACCGCGCCCCGGACCCACTTCCACAAGCGAGATCTGGTCTGGCGACCCCAGCGCTTGCCACTCATGCGCCAGCCATAGGCCAATCAGCTCGCCGAAAATCTGACTGATTTCGGGGGCGGTGATGAAGTCTTCGCCGAGGCCGGGACGCGTGGCGTAATAGCCTTGCTGGCGGTCATGCAGGCATAGATCCATATACGTGGCGACCGATATCGGTCCGCTGGCCTGGATCATCGCTTTGAGGCGGTCTTTGAGGGTCGTCACGCTTGCGCAGATGTCCGTGTTGACTTCAACGCGCTCCAAACCAGCCAAGCGCCGCCGATCCACATTGGCAGTGACAGGATCTGCCCCATCGTGATCCATTCCGGCAGCCCAGAGACAAAGGCGTCGGGTTCGCGGAACTGCTCAGACACCGTGCGCCCAAAGGCATAGAAAAGCAGGAACAGTCCAGCGATCAAACCTGGACGCTGCAAGGCTTTGAAGCGCCAGACGAGAATGGTCAGTACGATGGCCGGGATCAGGCCCTCGAGCACGGCTTCGTAAAGCTGGCTCGGATAACGGGCGACTTCATCGCCGCGATACACCCACTCGCCGGTTTGCCAATTATAGGCGCTGGGCGTTGAGCCACGGACATAGCCCTCCGGAAAAATCATGCCCCAGCTGCTGCCTTCTGGAACGGGTCGTCCATAAAGCTCCGCATTGATGAAATTGGCGATACGACCGAAGAAAAGCCCGATTGGCGTGACGACGCCGGCAATATCGCCGATCGAGAGTAGAGGGACGTTTCGTTGTCGTGAGACCAGCCAGATGGCCACAGCCACCCCGAGCAGGCCACCATGGAAACTCATGCCGCCTTCCCAGATGCGCAGCAGACTTATCGGGTCCGCCATTGTCTGGTCCCACTGATACGGCAGTTGGTAGAACAGGATATAGCCAAAGCGCCCGCCAAGGATCACGCCGAGCGTCGCATAGAAGAGCAAATCATCAATATCGTCTCGCGTCGCCGGACTTGTGCCCCCCCAAAGCGCCGGCCTTTGTGACAGGGCGAGGGCATAGCGCCAGCCAACCAGCAACCCCACGATGTAGGCTAGCGCGTACCAACGGATCGGGAAGCTGCCCCAACCCAGAAATCCAAGATCAATCTGGAAGATCGCAGGGGACATTTCCGGGAAGCTCATAGCTGCGCTCTGGGCGGATAATGCGAGCAAACTCATGCGGCGGTCTTTCCTGTCGGCATTTCTATTCCCATCTGCTAGGGACAAATGGTTACAGGTTCAAGACGCGCAAGGGAGTCGTGACATGTCTGCAAAAAGCCCAATTCTCGATGATCTGGCCGGCCTCATGACGGGCGCGATGGGCGCTGCACGCGCAGCCGGTGAGGAAATGAAGACCGCAGGGGAATCTCGCGTGCGAGCGATGATTACAGATATGGATCTGGCGAGCCGTGAAGAGGTGGAAGCCCTGAAAGCGATCGCTGTCCAGGCATTGGAGCGCGTCGAGGCGCTGGAAAAGCGCTTGGAAAAACTCGAGAAATAATCCTGTCCACTGCTTTTTAACCAAGACTCTTGCGCGATGAGTCGGGCATGAGTAGCCTCCTCGCATGGCAAGAATGCCAACTGATTCGGAAGGGGGAAGCCAATGAGCCTATCCTTAGATCGTTCCCAGACAATGGATATCGATGCGCTGGAGCTTGTCGAAAGTTGCCTGACGGAAGCCGGTTGGGATTTTCAGCGGGATGAAGACGACGAGACGCTTCAGTGTATCGCCGCTTCGAAATGGGGTGATATGGGCGGCATGTTTGCCAATCGTATGGAACCCCCTGCGATGCATTTTTCTATCACGCTGGACGTCAAGCCAACCGAGAGTCGCCGTATGGCGATTGCCGAATTGGTGATGATGGCGAATGAGCGTCTTTGGCTTGGCCATTTTGATTACTGGGCCGACGAAGGCGTCATCATTTTTCGGCACGCACTTCCTATGCTCGACCGGGTCGAGCCCGAAGCCGGGGAAGTTCGCGCCGTCATGGCGGCTGGGCTGGATGCAGTGAACATGTTCGTTCCCGCCTTTAATTTCGTGATCTGGGCTGGAAAAAGCCCGAAAGAAGCACTTGAGGCGGCTCTGTTCGAAACAGCTGGCGAAGCCTAGACGCCTCGTCTAAACACAGGCCATGTTCCTTCAAACGCGAGGGCGGGTATGGCCGAACAACGCATTACACTGATTGGTGCCGGACGCATGGGCTCTGCCCTTGCCGGGGGCTGGCTTGCAGCCGGATTTTCGGGACGCGTTGATATCATCGATCCGTCGCCCGCACCTGTCGTTCAGGGCTGGGCAAAGGACGGCAAAATCCGGCACAATCCGCCGGCCGAGCCCGCGCATGTATTGGTTGTAGCGGTCAAGCCTCAAGTGTTTGGGGCCCTTGCAGCGGAGATTGCCACCCGGGTCGGGCCCGAGACTTTGGTTTTGTCCATTATGGCTGGCGTCTCGTTGGCGACGCTGGAAGCCAAGCTCGGCACCCGGCATGTCATCCGGGCAATGCCGAACACGCCTGGACTGGTCGGTAAAGGTGTCACGATTTTGTGCACGAAACCCGGCACACCTGACACGCAGGTCTCCACAATTCAGGCGCTTCTGGCACCGCTCGGGCAAGTTGAAGGCCCGATCAGCGAGGCGCAGTTACCCGCCGCGACAGCGATTTCGGGCTGTGGGCCAGCATATGGGTTTCTGCTCGCAGAAGTTATGGCCGCCGCAGGTGCGGCACACGGACTTGATCCGGAACTGTCCATGCGATTGGCCCGCAAGACCGTGGAAGGCGCGGGCGCTCTAATGGAAGAGGCGGAGGAAGACGCCGCAACGCTTCGACAAAATGTCACCTCGCCGAATGGCGTGACGCAGGCCGCGCTCGAAGTCTTGATGTCTGCTGAAGCCATGCCATCTATCTTCGAGAAAGCAGTCGCAGCGGCGATCGCCCGCGACATCGCGCTCTCGAAGGAGACCGAATGACCCGTGATGAGATCATCAAACAAGGCGTCGACGCAGCCTTAAAGCTAGCCGAAACCGGCAAATGGGGCGATTTAACGCTCGGCGCAATTGCCGATGCGGCGGACCTGTCGCTGAAAGACTTTCATGGTCTCGCCGATAAGGATGATCTGTCTGAGGCGGTCGAAAAGATCTTTGACGCCGCGATGAGCGAAGAACCAACCGATAGCGAAGAGAGCGCGCGGACGCGCTTGTTTGATGTCATTATGCTGCGGTTTGAGGCGATGGAAGACGTACGCGATGGGGCGATGTCTTATTTGCGCTGGCGGGACCGGACATTTGATGGTCTGGCTCTGAGACTGAAGTCTCGCGCGGCGACGGCGAAATGGGCGCTGACCTGTGCAGGCCTCGATGGTGCGAGCCAGATCCCGCGCGGCATTCAAGTCGCGTCGCTTGGCTGGGCGATTGCGCAAGCCGAACGGGCCTGGCGCGAGGAAACTAGCCCAGATCTCAGCCGCACGATGGCCGCGCTGGACGCCGAACTGATTAAGATTGAAGAGCGTGTTGCCTGGATGAAGGGCCGTGGCGGACGTAAATCTCAAGAGGACTCGCCACCCGCTGCAGATTAGTAAGGCAGCCTCAAGCGCACGCGTAATCCACCAAGGTCGCTGTCTTCGAGT
>JAYZAM010000060.1:0-5092 GCA_036339715.1 Pseudomonadota bacterium
TACAGCGATGAAAAGCTTCAGGCTAACCGGCGCGCCAATGGGGTCGAACTCGAGCGCATGATCGATTTGTCCAAACGCTTCCCGAAAGAAGTGATGGCCTTATCGATTGGAAATGAGGCGAGTGTCGACTGGAACGATCATATGGTGCCGGTCGACCGCTTGATTGAAATGGCCACCCGCCTGCGCAAGGAAACCCAGCATCCGGTGACGTTTTGTGAGAATTACGTGCCTTGGACCGGCAAGCTGAAGGCCCTGGTCGAGCATGTCGATGTTATCAGCATCCACACCTATCCCGTGTGGGAGTACAAAACCATTGATGAAGCGCTCGCTTACACTCAGGAAAATTATTACGCGGTCAAAGGGCGTTACCCCGACAAACCCGTGATCATCACCGAGGCGGGTTGGACGACGGCATCCAATGGGCGGGGCATTGAACCTTGGAATGCCTCGCAAGACTTACAAGCCGTCTATTACGACCGACTGATGGAATGGGTCACTGAAGAAGAAATCCTGACTTTTGTGTTCGAAGCGTTTGACGAGCCTTGGAAAGGGTCTCCGGATCCATATGAGCCTGAAAAACACTGGGGTTTGTTTACGCTGGACCGCCGACCCAAACACGTTATGGCCGAGCTCTTCGCCGACTTGTTTGCAGCATCGTGATTAAACCGACCAGCGCGTAATTTTGTCTGAAACATCCGGGCGAAGGCGCTCCTGTGGATGATCCTTGGCGGTGCCAAGATATATATAGCCCGCTATTCTTTCATGTTCGGTCAGTCCGAGCAGGCTATTTATGCCCGGGCTGAACGCGATCCATTCGGTGAGCCAGCATCCGGCCCATCCGGACGCATTCGCCGACATAAGCAGATTGAAGCAGAGTGCCCCGCAGGACAATTCTTGTTCCCAAACGGGAGTTTTGTGGCTCGGATCCGGTGAGGAAATGACGGCGACGACCACCGGAGCGCGTGTAAAATAGCCGGCCGTGTCCGCCAGCATCGCCTCTGAAGCGTCAGGGTTTTCCTGTTTCTGTATTTCGACTGCTCTATCATTAAACGCCTGCCGTTCAGCGTCCTCAAAAACTAAAAAGCGCCACGGTGCGAGGCGACGGTGATCCGGCACCCGGGTTGCCACCGTAAGCAGTTCATCCAGAGCCTGTGGCGAGGGACCCGGTGCGATTAAACCTCGCTTGCTGGTCGATCGGCGAAGCGCCAGGGATTTACGCGCGTCTGCGCTCGCGCGTGCTGCAAGCATGGGCGTGCCCAGCGGCGGGGCAGGGGGGAACATCTCGGTCATGCCTCGCACTTAAGGCCGCTTCTAAAAATCGCCAAAAGGAAAATATTAGTGAACAGTGTTTACTTTCTGAACGCGCGTACTATCTGTGTCGAGAAGGGTCCATCAGATGACTGCAAACGTTTCCTCCCCCGCCGAGCGGCGACGCCACAAAATAAGGGCGCGCATTTTATCGGCAGCAGAACACGTCTTCGCGCGCGAAGGTGCTGAGGGCCTCTCGATTCGAAAACTGGCGGAGAATATCGATTATTCGCCGGCCGCGATTTACAAGTATTTCAAGTCGAAAGATGAACTTGTCGATGAGCTTAAAGAGACCTTCTTTGAGCTTATTCTCGAAAACGTGCATCGGATCGCAGATCAATCGACCCCGTTTGCAGCGCGTGCGCGGGATTGCGTCGCAACATATGTGCGCGTGGCGACGGAAAAACCCCATCATTACGCTGCCGCGTTCGCTGGAGAAGCCACATCAGAAGGACCTGTCGAGAACGAGCCGGGCTTTGAATTGTCCAAAAAAGGCGCAGCGTTCAACGTCTTGCGCGGCATGATCCAGGAAGGTGTGGAGATCGGGGCGTTTCGATCGGAAATCGATCCTTCGCTCGCGGCCAAATCGATATGGGCGTCCATGCATGGCCTCGCCATGATGATCGTCCACATCCCGAGTTTTCCGGCTTTAAAACCGGCACAAGAGACGATGTCTCGCGAAGACTTTATTTTGTTTCACGCGGACCAGGTGGTGCGCGGAATGGAGGCATACCATGGGTGAGCAAGTGCAAAACTATGAGATGACGGAACGTCAGCGGAGCCCAAGCTTTGGCAAAGGTCTATTATTCATGCTGGTGCTCGTCGCAGTGCTGGCGCTGCTAGGCTATTTTGTTCTACAAAACCGGTCGGCTGAAGGGCCGCTGGTGCCGACTGAGCGCCCCGTGCCGATTTCGGTTGAAACTGTTCGTGTTTCGATGAGTTCTGCCTTCACTGCCGAAGAAAAATTTACAGGCATCGTTTCAGCGCGCCGCACGAGCCAGCTGGGTTTTGCGTCCGGCGGTCGCATTGATAGTATCACGGCCGACATCGGAGATCAGGTTGAAACCGGTCAGACCCTGGCGGTGCTCGACACGCGAAGCCTTCGCGCACAATTATCGTCAGCGAATGCCGTCGTTACAGAGGCAGAAGCCGCGTTCAATCTCGCAAAGACCACCGTCGATCGGCAGATTGAATTGCTGGAGCGCGGGCATGTCTCAAGTCAGGTTGTGGACCAGGCTCAGGCGCAAGCCAGCACGGCCTATGCCCGGATAGATGCGGCAAAGGCGAATGCGGACGCACTTCGCGTCCAGATCGATCTTGCCCGGATAAGGGCGCCCTTCGATGGGACGATCACTGCCCGGCTTTCAGATGAAGGCGCAATTGCTGCGCCCGGCGTGCCGCTGTTTGAACTGGTTGAAACGGGCGTTTTGGAAGCCCGAATTGGCTTGACTTCAGCGCTCGCGAACAGCCTCAATGTTGGGCAAGAGTATCCGCTTATCTCCGACCAGGGTGAAGTGATGGCAACTCTGCGCTCCGTTACGGGCGTGATCGACGCAGGCAACAGAACTGTGACGACCATATTCGATATTAGTGAGCCAGACCGCGTGGCCGCGGGTGCCGTTGTCCGGCTCGGCATCGACCGCGAGATTGAAGAACCCGGTCTGTGGCTCCCTGTCTCGGCGCTCAACGAAGCGGATCGGGGGCTTTGGTCTGTCTATGCCGCCCGCCGTCAGGGCGGTGAGTGGATCGCAGAGCCCGGAATTGTCGAGATTGTGCACCAGGATGGCGATTTGGTGTTTGTCCGCGGCGCGCTCCGCGACGGCGACAATGTGATTGTGGATGGCCTTCAGCGGATTACGCCCGGACAACCGGTGACGCCGGTTGAAGTGAGCGCTACCGCGCCGCTGGCCAGCAACGGATAAGACCAATGACGACACTGTTTTATCGCCTGCCACGCCTGACAATCCTGGCTGTGATTGTTGTGCTGATCAGTGGATTTTTCGCGATCCTGACCCTTGGTCGACAGGAAGACCCAACGCTCGTAGAGCGCTATGGATTCGTTTTGACAACGCTTCCCGGCGCAGATGCCGAACGCATCGAAGCCACGGTGACAGAACCCATCGAACGACGCTTGCTTGAATTGCCGGAGGTCACTGAAATATCAGCGATTTCCCGCGCGAATACCTCTCAAATCTCGGTCGAGATCGATGAAAGCCTCTCTCAAACGGAAGTCGACAATGCCTGGACTTTGATCCGCCAGCAGGCCCAGCTCGCGGAGGCAGATCTCCCGCAAGGCGCGTCGACGCCTTTTGTGCGACGGGTATATGTCGGGGCTTCCACCATGACAGTTGCTTTGGTTTGGGAAGGGGAGGGCGATCCTCAACTTGCCGTTATGGCACGTCTCGCTGAGGGCCTAGAAGATCGATTCCGAGGGCTGGGCGCCACGGATGAAACTGAAATTATGGGCCTCCCGGAAGAGGAAGTTCGAGTTATCGCAGACCCCGAGGCGCTCGCGGCGGCGGGATTGTCTTTAAACGATGCGGCGCGCCTCGTCGCTGCTGCCGATTCCAAGGCGCCTGCCGGCGAAGTTCGCGGAAGCCGCAGCAATTTAGGCCTCGAAGTCGGCGGCGAGTTTGATGGTGTCGCGCGCATTCGGTCCATTCCATTGGTCCAGGATGCTGACGGAACAGCACTTCGCGTTGGGGATGTCGCAGACGTTGTCAAAGGTATTGAAGATCCACCGACCAAGATGGCCTTTTCGAATGGCAAACGCGCGATCTTCGTAACGGCCTATATTCAATCCAATCAACGCGTCGATCTCTGGGCGCAGTCAGCCCGAGCAATGGTCGATGAGTTCGCTTTGAACGTGCCCTCGGATATCGCCGTGACCCGGATATTTGATCAGAGCAAATATACAGAGTCGCGTCTTAACGGTCTGGCCCAAAACCTTGGGGTTTCAGCGTTTCTCGTATTCGCGGTCCTATTTTTTGTTATGGGCTGGCGCGCCGCCATTGTCGTCGGAATGGCGCTTCCTCTGACGGTGGCTCTGGTGCTTACTCTGTTCAAATTCTTCAACTATCCGCTACACCAAATGTCGGTGACGGGGCTTGTCATCTCGCTCGGACTTTTGATCGATAATGCGATTGTTGTTGTCGATGAATATGATCAAGAGCGGATCGGTGGACGGTCCATTGTCGAAGCGATCGATCACTCCTTGACGAAGCTATTCGGGCCCTTGTTTGCCTCAACTCTGACGACGGCGCTCGCCTTTGCCCCAATCGCGTTCATGCCCGGGGCAGCGGGTGAGTTTATTGGTATGATTGGCACGTCCGTGATTTTCTCAGTCGTGATGTCCTTCCTGATCGCCATGACGGTCATCCCGGCATTGGCGGGCATGCTCGACCGTCCGCGGCGGCCGGGAGAACGCAGCTGGTTCTGGCGCGATGGGATTAAGTTCGACTTCCTGACCGATGGGTATCGTTGGAGCATTGAGCGCGTCCTCCGCAATCCATTGATCGGGCTGGCGCTTGGCATCGTGCCGGTCACCTTAGGATTCTTCCTCGCGGGTACATTGCCGAGCCAGTTCGTCCCGCAAACCGAACGCGACCAGTTCCAGATCGACATCCAGCTTAATCCCGGCGCCACGATTTATGAGGCGCGCGATATCGCACAAGAGGTCAACACGCTCTTGCGCGACCAGTATCCTGACATCGAGGGCATCCATTTCGTCGTCGGTGAACCAGGACCCCGCGTCTATTATAACAGCTTCAATAATACCGAAGGC
>JAYZAM010000061.1:0-17019 GCA_036339715.1 Pseudomonadota bacterium
TCTCGTCCACTATCTGGAGGAGATTGGGGCGACCACGCAAGTGATCCGCAATGACGAGCTGACGGCGGATCAAGCGCTGGAATTGAAACCGGATGGGATTGTCCTGTCGCCTGGTCCCTGCACGCCCAATGAAGCGGGCATTTGTGTGGAACTGGTTCAAAAAGCACCGGATGACCTGCCAATCCTCGGCGTATGTCTCGGGCATCAGAGCATTGGCGCAGCCGAAGGCGGCGAAATCATCACGGCGAAAGAAATTCGCCATGGCAAATTAAGTGATATTCGTCATGAGCAAGGCCCTCTCTTCAAGGGGCTGCCGGAAACGTTCACGGTTGTGCGTTATCACTCCCTGGCCATTGAAGCAGGTGACTTGCCCGGAACTTTAATAGCAGATGCGTTCACTGCAGACGGGGAGATCATGGCCGTCCGTCACATTTCACGTCCGGTCTTTGGGGTTCAGTTCCACCCTGAGAGTATTCTGACGGAACACGGGCACGCCCTGCTCAAAAACTTCCTTAATGTCGCCTAGTCTGGCATCGGCGAAACTCTAGATGGAGCCATCATGTCTGATCCCACACTGACACCCGCACTCAAAGCCCTGGCCGCTGGTCAGGCGCTGGATGCAGCGTCTTTAGAAGCAGCTTTCGGGGCGATCCTGTCCGGAGACATTCCCGCCGAACAGATTGGGGCCTTTCTTATGGGCCTGGCGGTTCGCGGCGAAACCGGCGCGGAATTGCTCGCGGGCGCCAAAACGCTGCGCGCCAATGCCCGTAAAATTGAGCTGGACGGGCCACTTCTCGATACATGCGGAACCGGTGGTCTTGGCTGGACCAGTCTGAACACATCAACAGCCAGCGCCATCGTGATCGCGGCTGCTGGCGGAAAGGTCGCCAAACACGGCAACCGGTCTGTACCGCCAAAGACCGGTAGCGCTGACGTTCTGGAAGCATTGGGCGTGGAGCTGGATCTGACCGAAGATCGCTTCCGCGACTGTATTGAGAGCGCGGGTGTTGGGTTCCTGTTCGCCAGATCGCATCACAGCGCCATGAAACACGTTGCGCCGGTCCGCGCGAGCCTTGGCATCCGCACAATTTTCAACCTTCTCGGACCGCTCTCAAATCCGGCATCAGCAAGCCATCAGGTGCTCGGGGTCAATGAAGCCCGCTGGGTGCGCCCCATGGCAGAAGCGCTGCGCGATCTTGGGATTACACGTGCCTGGGTCGTGCACGGACAAGATACGGACGGCACTGTCATTGATGAACTTTCAATTGCCGGCGAAACTCAAGTGATCGAAGTCGCGAATGGCACGCTAACAGAGCTGGTCATCGTGCCTGAGGATGCGGGCTTGCCCCGTAATCGTCTTAGCGCACTGGCCGGGGGAGAGCCGGCAGAGAATGCTCTGGCGATTCAGGAATTGCTCGACGGTCGTCCGGGCCCGTTCCGCGATGCCGTTCTTTTGAATGCAGCTGCCGGTCTGCTTGTCCTGGGTAAGGCAACGGATTTGGCCGAAGGGGCAGGTTTGGCGGCAACGGCAATCGACTCGGGTGCAGCGCGGACGACCCTTAGCCAACTGGTCGCAGCGTCCCGGGGGCAAGCCTGATGGCGACCGCACTTGACCGGATCATTGAATACAAACGCGACGAAGTCGCCGCGCTGAAGCAAGATCACTCACAACAGGATTTTCTGAGCAAAGCGAAAACGCAAGCCCCGGCCCGCGGCTTCACCCGGCGTTTGTCAGAAATCGCAGCGTCAGACGAAAATGCTCTCATCTGCGAAATGAAGCGCAAGAGCCCGAGCGCGGGCGAAATTCTTCCCGGTGCGAACCCTCAGGATATAGCAGCCCAGTATGAGCGCGGTGGCGCGGCCTGTCTTTCGGTCCTCACCGATGGCCCGAGTTTTGGCGGGAGCCTTGAAGATTTTGCCGCTATTCGAGCGGCTGTGTCGCTGCCAATGTTACGCAAAGACTTTATGATTGATCCAATTCAGGTTCTCGAGGCGCGGGCTCATGGCGCCGATGCCATTCTAGTGATCCTGTCTTGTACCGATGACGCGCTAGCAACCGATCTGACAAAAACTGCAATTGATCTCGGCATGGATGTGCTAATCGAGACCCATGACGCAGACGAAGTTGAGAGGGCTCTGACCCTCCCCTCGGCCCTTATTGGCATCAACAATCGCGATCTGAAAATCATGCAGACGGATCTCGCCACCAGCGAACGCCTATCGCCCCTTCTTCCATCCGATCGAGATTATGTTTCGGAAAGTGGGATCAGTCTGCCAGAAGATATTGTTCGGCTTCGAAAAACCGGAGCTCGGCGGTTTCTGATTGGCGAAAGTTTGATGAAGCGTGACGACCGGGAGGCGCATGTTCGCGCGCTTCGCATGGCCAAATGACTCTTCAGCTGCGGCCGTTTAAAAAGCAAGATATTCCGGATCTCTTCAGTTGGTTTTCAAGTGAACGAGAGGTTCTCCTCTGGGGCGGCGCATCCCTCGCATGGCCATTGCAGCGAAGGCAATTCGTAGACTTAATCAAGCGCCATCGCGGCGCCGATCCCGATCGGGAGATTTGGTCTGTGACTCGCGACAATGATATGCTCGGCCACTTCCAAATCGGTTTCAATCGCCGCCTAAACAGCGCTGCGCTCGGACGTATCGTCTTGGCGCCACGCGTCCGCGGGCAAGGATTGTCTCGTCCGCTTCTCAAGCTCATTCTCAGAACCGCTTTTCGGCGCGCCTGGGTGCATCGGGTCGATTTAATGGTTTATGCGCCGAACGCACCTGCAATTTCGGCCTATCTGCGTGCGGGATTCGTGCATGAGGGGACGCGACGACAGACGACGCCTTACTGCAATGAAATCTGGGATACGCATATGATGAGCATTTTACGGCCCGAATTTGACAAAAGAACAGAACAAGAATAAACATATCGAGAACAGATTCGTTATCTCGGAGATTTTTCGTGCTCACAACCAAGCAGAAAGAGTTACTTCTCTTCATTCATGAACGTATTAAGGCGGACGGCGTATCGCCTTCGTTTGATGAGATGAAAGAAGCCCTGAATCTTGCCTCCAAGTCGGGTATCCACCGCTTGATTGTGGCGCTTGAGGAGCGTGGTTTCATCCGGCGGCTCGCCAATCGGGCGCGGGCACTTGAAGTTTTGAAAATGCCAGACTCTGTGACACCCGCAGCGCCGCCGCGCGGACGCCAGACCTTCCGCCCCAGCGTGGTTGGATCGCAAACGCCGACCATGGGTCAAAATACGATACCTGTCCTGGGTCGTATTGCTGCCGGGGTACCGATCACCGCCATTCAGAACGAAGTCGATCGGGTTACGCCTCCGGTCGAGTTTGCGGATAGCGACGCACACTATGCGCTTGAAGTAAAAGGCGACTCGATGATCGACGCCGGTATTCTGGACGGCGATATTGTCATTCTCAAGCGCACCGATAGCGCCAATTCCGGAGATATTGTTGTTGCGCTCATAGACGATGAAGAGGCCACGCTTAAGCGCCTGCGTAAAAAGGGTGAATCGGTGGCACTTGAAGCGGCGAATCCGGCCTACGAAACTCGGATTTTCGGTCCTGACCGTGTCCGCGTTCAAGGACGCTTGGTCGCCCTCATCCGCAAATATGACTAACCTTTAGGGTGCCCCGGCTATTTGGCGACAGGGGCGCCAAGGTCGTCGACCACACGCGAACTTGGTCTCAGGGCGAAGCGTGCCGCCTGCAAACACGAGCGATACGCCGTTCTCACGCACAACTTGTGACCATGTAATGGCACGATTTTCGCCGTTCATCGTGGCAAAATTCAACTGATTAATGGCGCGATCATATTCGACGTCGACACCTGCATATGTAAACTTGCACACCTGCATACCAACACAAATCCGGGCAGCGCGTTTATCCTTAAAACGCAAGGGCGAGAGACCGTTGCCCGCGTATAATTGAGCTTGGCTTAAGTGCCCCGTGAAGGATTCCAGGTACAACTCACCAGAAGGCGCCCAGTGTAAACGGTCTTTGGCGCTCACCCCCCAAACAACGAGCGAAAGGCCGATCAGGCCAAGCGCCCCCATCCATGCCTGCCAGATGCTGCGAGACAAACAAAACCAGATAATCGCGCTCGCAGCCACGCATAGGCTTGCACCGGGCATTGCGGGAAATGTCCACAGATCATCCGGGACCAGCGAACTAAAAGCGTGCGCTATCGCGAGCACCATTTCCAGCGACCAACCGAAAACCCTTAGAGCCATCCAATCAAGATGAAGCGGTGCGAGCAGCAATGCCGCGGCCGCAGCTGGCGCGCTGATAAGCGAAATGATCGGCATAGCGAGCAGGTTCGCTATGAACCCACCGCTTGCCGCCCGTCCAAAATGGAACAGCGCGAACGGCATTGTTGCGAGCCCTGAAACCGTCGATGTCACGATCAGAGACTGCACCTAAAAGACGGCGCGTCGACGTCGCACGAGCGCTTGCGAACGGGCGCGCGTCTGCCAACGCTCATAACACGCAATCAAGGCGCCGGTCGCGGCAAAAGACATTTGAAACCCGGGTGTCAAAACACTCCAGGGCACCCACAGAATGACCAAAATCATCGCGATGGAAAGCGAGCGCAGACTAAACGCTGTTCGATCAATCAAGACCGCCCCGAACAAGACAGACGCCATAATGAAGGCGCGCTGTGTTGATACGGATGCACCAGATAGAATTAGGTATACAAAGCAAGCGCCTATTGCGATTGCCGCCGACGGCTTCTTGATATGCCAGCGCAACGCGACGCCCTCAAACAAAGCACCAATGCGCCAGATCAGTAAGAAAACCAATCCACCGACTATGCCCATATGCAGGCCGGAAATCGCGAGCAAATGCGCCAATCCCGAGCCACGTAATGCCTCCTGGTCATTTAATGGCATTAGACTGCGATCGCCCGACGCGAGAGCTGCGGCAAACCCGCCAGCGCGCTCTCCTGCGGCCGTATGGACGTAGCGCCCCAATTCCCGCCGCCGGGTTGAAATCCAGTTTTCGATACTCGCCCGCGTCCTAACAGGTGCCCCGAGGCTTGCGCCCCGACACCGCCCTTGCACATACCCAACAGCCCCTAAGCCGTCGAACCAGGCCTGCATGTCGAAAGCGTAATCGTCTTTCAAAACCGGCGCTGGTGGGGGTCTTAGCACAGCCCAGCATCGAACGAAGCGTCCGGGTTCTGAATTCAGACTGAGACGGTGGGTCAAACGTACCCGTGATGGCGCGGATTCCGGTGACCAGCCATCAATCGCATGTACTCTGATTTCCAGACGTGCGCCGCGTGCTGCGGGTAAAGCATTTTCGATCCATCCTTCAAGCCATACCGGACCGGTTTCTTCCATAACGCTCGTGGTTGACACTCTAAAGGACGCAAACCCGCCAGCCAGTGCCCCCAGGCTAATTGCGAAGAATAACAGACCAACTTGAAAGACGCCTGTTGGAAACCTGGTCGAGGCTAAAGCGAACGTGGTCGTCACAATTGCCGCGGCGCACAGCCATATCAGACCTGGCTCAAAGCTGCGGGTGAAGTACCAAAGCGCGCCAATCAACATGCCGACGGCGACAATAACCGGTGTTTGAACCTGCGGCTGGCGCTGGCGCGAGAACAGCACAAATCGCTGCATCTTTCCTCCCCGCCCCTTGCGCAAACTTAACAGACCGTGTTGAAGCGGGGAAGATCATCCCAGAAGCCTGAAAACACCTTCAAAAATTCTCTATCATGACTGTTGTTACGCGTTTTGCCCCGTCGCCTACCGGCATGCTGCACATTGGCGGCGCCCGCACGGCCCTGTTCAACTATCTGTTCGCCAAACGCCATGGCGGGCAATTTTTGTTGCGCGTGGAAGACACGGACAGGAAGCGTTCCACCGATGAAGCGACACAGGCCATTCTCGATGGCATGGCCTGGCTCGGATTGACGCCTGATCAGCCGCCAACCTTTCAAAGCGCACAGGCCGAACGGCACGCCGAATGTGCGCTAAAAATGGTCGATGCCGGTCACGCCTTTCGGTGCTACGCCACCCCCGAAGAGCTGCAAGCCCGACGCGATGAAGGCGAAGCGAAGCGCGCGGCAGCGAAAGATGAAACCTTAAGCGAGGCAGACCGGGCGGCACTGCTGGAGCAAGCGAATACCTTGCTCGCGCCCTATCGATCCCCATGGCGGGATGGCGGAACGCCGCCCTCCGCGGACGCCCCATATACGATCAGGTTGAGAGCGCCGGACACAGACTCCATCTCGGTCCATGATCACGTGCAGGGCGAGGTTACGCTTCAAACGCGAGAGATTGACGATCTCATTCTTCTCCGCGCAGACGGAACCCCGACTTATATGTTGGCTGTCGTGGTCGACGATCATGATATGGGCGTGACACATGTCGTTCGGGGCGATGATCACTTTCGAAATACGTTCCGACAATTACCAATCTATTGGGCGATGGGTTGGGACGTACCGAAATTTGCGCATGTCCCGATGATCCATGGATCAGATGGCGCAAAGCTGTCCAAACGGCATGGTGCGCTCTCCACGCTGGCCTATCGGGATATGGGATATCTTCCCGAAGCGATGAACGCCTATCTTATGCGTCTCGGATGGAGCCACGGTGATCAGGAAGTGTTCACGATGGAAGAGGCTTCAGCAGTTTTCGATCTGGAGGGCATCAATAAAGCCCCGGGTCGGCTCGATCTCGAGAAACTTGGCGACGTGAATGCGCATTTTATTCGGACGTTAGACGAAAATCGTATCCTCGATCTCCTGCTGCCCGAAATTGCCAAGCTAACCTCGGTGCAGGGCCAACTGACTGAGCGCCTGCAGCATGCCCTGCCAACCCTGAAAGAACGGGGGCAAACACTGCCTGAGCTGGCAGAATCCTGCCGTTTTCTCTGGGACAGTAATGCCGACAATTTGAACAAGAAAGCGCGGAAGGCATTGCGTGAGGACGGCATCAAAAGACTGTCAGATCTAAGACAGGCACTAGACCAATCTGATTCTTGGACTATTGAAGCATTGCAGACCGTCCTGGAGGCATATTGTGCAGCGCACACATTATCGATGGGACAGGTTGGACCGCCGCTTCGGGCGGCGCTGACCGGGGGCTTGCCAGCGCCAGATCTCGCGCCAGTCATGTTTTGGCTTGGCCGCGATGAAGTTCTGGCGAGAATTGAGAAACATTTACCTGCTTAAAGGCGGGCAGACGGAAGGAACGCAAGAGGGCTGAGATGATCAACAAAACGAAAAATAACGGTACGGCGACTTTAAATATTAACGGCAAGACTTTGGAACTTCCGGTTCTGAGCGGAACCCATGGTCCTGATGTTGTTGATGTGAAACGCCTGTATGCCGATGCAGGCGTTTTTACGTTGGACCCAGGGTTCACATCAACCGGCTCATGCGAGAGCCAGATCACTTTCATCGATGGCGAGAAAGGCATTCTGCTCCATCGTGGCTACCCGATTGATCAATTGGCAGAGCAATCTGGCTTCTTGGAAGTCGCTTACCTGCTGCTGAATGGTGAGCTCCCGACGCAAAGCGAATTTCGGGCGTTTTCTGGCCAGGTGACACAACACACTTTGCTGCACACGCAAATGGATCGGTTCTTTGACGGCTTCCGCCGTGACAGCCACCCAATGGCGATGCTGACCGGCACAGTCGGCGCGATGTCAGCCTTCTATCCAGGTGCTATGGATAGCTCGGACCCGGAAGAGCGGAACATCGCTTATATCCGCCTAATCGCAAAAATGCCGACCCTCGCAGCGCGCATTTACAAGTACACGCAGGGCCAGCGCTTCGTCGATCCACTGAATGAGCTGTCCTATGGCGAAAACTTCCTGCGGATGTGTTTCTCTGTACCAGCTGAAAAGTACAAGATCAGCCAAACCCTCGCCCGCGCGATGGACAAGATTTTCATTCTGCACGCCGATCACGAACAGAACGCGTCGACCTCTACAGTGCGTCTAGCCGGATCGTCTGGTGCGCACCCATATGCAGCGATTGCGGCTGGTGTAGCCTCACTCTGGGGCCCAAGCCATGGCGGCGCGAATGAGGCTTGCCTCAACATGCTTCGCGAAATCGGCTCAGTCGATCGCATTCCAGAATTTATTGAACGCTCGAAAGACAAATCAGACAGCTTCCGCCTGATGGGCTTCGGGCACCGCGTTTATAAAAATTATGACCCACGCGCGACTGTGATGCAGAAAACAGCACACGAAGTGCTCGATGAGCTGGGCGTCGACACGCCGATCCTTCGCGTCGCGAAAGAGCTTGAGCGTCTGGCGCTTGAAGACGATTACTTCCGCGAGAAGAAGCTTTATCCGAACGTCGATTTCTATTCAGGCATTATTCTCGATGCGATGGGCTTCCCGACGGAGATGTTCACCGTTCTCTTCGCCCTGGCACGAACCGTGGGTTGGGTGTCGCAACTGAACGAATTCATTGAAGATCCTAGCCAGCGTATTGGCCGTCCGCGCCAGATCTATACCGGTGCCGCCATGCGCGACTTCGTCCCGATCAGCGAACGCTAGTCGCACTCAGTATTGCTTGTGCCGCGATCTCAGAAGCGGCTTCATCGCGCTCTCCCATTCGGGAGAGCGCTTTGTTTTGCGCGTCAATCTGAACCTGCCTGAGCCCCAGATCTTCCAAGATACGGCGGGCCTCGGCTGCGACCGTTTCCGGACGCAAATCTTTCTGCAGGAATTCGGGGACAATCTCTGTATCATCGGCCGCAATGTTGAGCAGCGTGATGTGCGCAGGTTTGTACAGGAAGTTTTTGGCCACAAACCAGGTCAGCGCCCCGGCTCTATAGGCGACAAGAAATGGCGTGCCCTGCACAGCAAGCTCAGAGGTAACCGTACCAGAACAGGCGAGTGCGTAGTCTGCCGCAGCCATAATATCCGCCGTCCGGTCTTCCGGGTCAGAGAGCTGCGCCCATTTCTCTATCCCCGGAAAGGCCTGAAGGAATTGCTCACGGACCTCAGGGGCGGGCGCAATGAGGACATTCAGATCCGGGCTTTCCGTTTTCAACAGCCAGGCGGCTTCAATCAAGGTCGGCGCGACGCGCCTAATTTCGCTGGAACGACTGCCCGGCAACACCAATAAGAGCTTTTGCTCATCCGGCAGATCAAGCTTTTCACGAACCACCGCGCCATTGCCGATCTCGGTTCGACTGAGTGCGGGATTTCCCATCACCGTCACAGGTAGTCCGAATGGCTCATAAAAAGGCGCTTCCATATGATGGATGCAGATTAGGTGATCGACCAACTCTGCCAGCGTCTTCGCCCGACCCGGACGCGTCGCCCAGATCTGAGGTCCCACAAGCTTGATGATCTTAATCTGTGGTGCGCGAGATCGCAGACGTTTCGCGATCCGCACCATGAATCCCCAGGAATCCACGAGAATGACGGCATCCGGCTTGGCCTCGATAATGGCGTCGACCGCGGCATCCGCAAGCTTGAGCACGGTGCCATAGACTTTCAATCCATCGAACAGTCCTACGATGGATAAGGGAGCAATATCGATTGGGGAAGTAATACCGAGCTTCGCCAGTTCCCGGCCGCCAATGCCCAGAATTTCGGCGTCCGGCTGCATCGTCGTCAGAGACTCTATCGTTTCGCGTGCGAGCAAGTCTCCCGAAGGCTCAGCGGCCACGAAGAAGAGTTTAGGACCGGCCACTATTCCCAATCCTTGGGAAATCCATAGAGAAAGACGCCCAGCGTTTCGGCTCGGGCACGCACCGCATCCGCGTTCAGGATGAGGGCGCCATCTGCCTCAAACCCGATCCCGGCGAGGCCGGCAGCGGCGGCTTTTTCGACCGTCGCGAGGCCGATGGTTGGCAAATCAATCCGTCGTTCTTGTTGCGGCTTGGGGCGCTTCACCAGAACGCCCAGTCTGGACTCCGCACTGCCCCTGATCTGAGATGGCAGGGTCGCGCAACGGGTCAACATAGCATCGGTGCCTTCTTGCGCTTCGACGCACAAAACGAGTCCATTCGCTACGATCGCCCCCTGCCCGATATCATGATCGCCAATCACGCTCGCAATTTGCGCCGCTTTGCGAAGGTCGGCCTGATCGGTTTCAGAAGGCTCCGGCCCGGCGAACAAACCGCCTCCAAACGTCAAAGAGCCGGCCGCAACATCGGCACCGACCACTTCAAACCCCTCTGCTTCGAACACGCTGATCAGGAAAGACAGTAAAGCATCATCGCCTTCTTTGGCCGCAGCCAGCGCCTTCGGCAGGAGCGTGACCCCCTTTAAGTCGGGCTTCAAGGCTTTGAAGTCAGGGCGTTTCACATTGCCTGCGAAACAGATTTGCTTGCAGCCCGCCTGTTTGAACGCTTTGAAGGTTTTTCCTATCTCGGCGATGCCTGAGACGATGCCTGGATAATGCGCCAGCTTTGGCTCTTCAAACCCTTTCAGGCGGAGCCCAAACACATCTTGACCACGCTCAGTAGCGGCCTCCGCAACCTGAACCGGCAAGTCTCCTAAACCCGCAATGATTCCCAAAGGTGCCAAAACGCCTCCTATCGTGGCAGGCAGAGTGCGCGCGTCTTACTATCACGGATGAAGTTGACGATCTGCATGACTTCCGGCGCGTCCGCAAACGTGATGGCTGTATCTTCCAACCGTTCTGAAAACGTCCCCTCTTTGGCATAGAGCATTCGATAGGCCGATCTCAGACTCCGAATGGTCTCTCTCGAAAACCCTCTTCTTTTCAGGCCCACAACATTGAGTCCCGCCAAATGGGCATGATTGCCCACAACCGAGCCGAATGGGATGACATCGGCGACCAAAATCGCTCCGCCGCCGACAAATGCATGATCGCCGATCCGGCAGAACTGATGCACGGCGACCGCGCCTCCGAACCAGACCTGCTCGCCAACCGTCACGTGCCCGCCAATATGCGTGTTGTTTGCGATCACGCACTTATTTCCCAAAACACAATCATGCGCGGCATGCGTATGCGCCATGAAGAGGCAGTCAGAGCCCACTTTTGTGAGGCCGCCGTGCGCGGGTGAGCCCGTGTGAAGCGTCGTGTGTTCGCGCAAAACGGTACGATCACCGACTTCGAGCCGGGATTCGTTGCTTTCCTTGTATCCTAACACTTGCGGCGGACCGCCAATGACAGATCCGGGGTAGACCTCAACTGCTTCTCCGAGCGTGGTATGACCGAACACGGTCGCTTTTGGATGAAGCACACAATTGTCTTTGAGCACGACGTTTGGCCCGACATAAGCTAGGGCGCCGATCGTCACGTTTGCGCCGAGTTCAGCCCCCGGTTCTACGATCGCCGTTGCATGAATGCTGGTCGTCATTCTTTACTCTTTTTCGCCGCAACTTGTTTTTGAACCCAGGTCACTTCCCGGAAATACTGCCGAATGGGTTTTGCAGGTATACCGGCCCAAGTCTCACCAGCTGGGACATCGTGCATGACCCCGGCAGAGGCAGCCAATTGCGCCCCAGCGCCGATTTTAACGTGGTCCTTAATCCCAACACGCCCGCCCATCGCGACGCCATCTTCAATCGTCGTCGTTCCGGAAATTCCGGTGAAGCTCGCCATGGTGACGTTCCGGCCAATTATCACATTGTGGGCAATTTGAACGAGATTATCGATCTTGGTGCGCTCGCCGATAATCGTGTCGTCGAAAGCACCGCGATCGATGCAGGAATTCGCGCCAATGGTCACAAAGTCCTGAATAATGACCCGGCCCCACTGCGGAACATCTTCAGCGCCCTCAGGACCTCCGGTGACCCCAAACCCGGCCTCACCAATGGAAACCCCTGAGTGGACCTTAACGTGATTGCCAATCAGCGAACATCGGATGCTGACATTCGCCCCGATCGCCGTATGCGCACCAATCTGGACACCCGGTCCAATGGCGGCACCTGGTCCGATTACTGTCCCTTCCCCGATGGCTGCGCCTTTGCCTACAAAAGCACCGGGCGCAATTTGTGCGCTTTCATGGATCGCTGGTTCTGGCCCGTCCGCGAGCCAACTTTTGAGCGCATACAAGGCTTCACCCGCCATTTTATGGCTGTACCTGGGATGCCTAACGATCAGGGGGATCACCCCTGCCGGTAAGCCATCGATGGCTTTCTCCGTGATAAAACACGCTGCAGCTTCAGGATTGGTCGATCCGGCTTGTCTGGCATTTCCCTCTATGAAGCAGAGGTCGCCTGGCCCTGCGGAAGCTGCGGGTGCGAGCCCCGATATTTCTATATCTTCAGGCGTCTCGTACGCGAGTCCAACCATGCTCAAAAGGGTCCGCAGAGACTGCGGACCCTTAAAGTCATAAAAGCGCTGATCGATCGGCATCAGCCCCCCAATGGCGACTTATTACTGTTGTGGTTGCTGTGTTGGCAGCGTCTGACGAACAACAGTGATGGTCGGCGTGCTAGCATCAAGTTTGGTAATCACTGATTGTGTAGCATCAGTTGCATCATCAACAAAGACCACTTGGCTTTTGTCCAGGATGACATTGGCGCCTGTCTCGGCGATGACTTCGCGCAACACTGGAACAAGGGCGTTATTGAAATCGATCAGAGCCTTGCGCTCCGTCAGAGCGAGCTCTTGAGACGCAATTTGCCGATCGCGATTAAACTGTGTTGTCTTGCGCGCATATGCTTCGACTTCGGCTTTGAGTGCCGGGTCTGCCAGCACTTGTTGCTGGGTTTTGCCCTCAGCCTTGGTCTGAAGTGCTTGTCCTTCCGTCCCCAATTGGTTTGCGGTTGGTTGCAGCTCGGTTTGCATGGTCGTTTCGATGCCGCGAACTTTGGTCACGACATCCTGTCCAGCTTTGCTTTGCGCAAAAATCTGCGCGCGATCGATCACGATGACATTTGTCTGTGCTGTCGCCAGCGTGGGCAATGCCAGTGGTGTCGCCACGATAAAGGCTAAGGCCGTGAAAATAGATTTGAGACGAAACATAGGTTTCTCCTGTCGTATTTCGTTTAGAAGCGAGTGGACGTACTGAAGCGGAATGTCTCCGTTCGGTCGTACGCCTCCTTGCGAAGAATGGATGAAAAGTCGAATTGGATCGGACCAAACGGCGAGTCCCAGCCCACAGAAAGTCCGGCCGTCGCACGCAGTCCAAGTCCGTCTTTGACCTGGCTAACAGCCGGTGTTCCGAAAGGAATATTATTGAATGCCAGTCCCCCGAACGCGCCAACGCCCAATTGCCCGAAAATCGGGTCGGTGATGTCTTCATCATCGAGGATGCCGAGACTTCCGGCTTCAACAAATAGCTTTGTTCGAATGCCATACTCTTCGGGCAGGTAGTTTGGCACTGTCAGCTCACCCGTGGCCTGGTAATAGGCTTTACCGCCGAGCGCACGCCCCGGTTTGACGTCTGTGACATTGCCTTCCTCATCCGCAATCGTGATGATTTGACGGGGGCCGATCCCCGCCACATCAAACCCGCGGAACGATGTCCCGCCGCGGAAGAAGCGATTGTTAATCAGGATATTATCGTCCTCGCCGTAGGGTTCAATATAGCCACCAGACAGGCGAACACTGGCCCGCACACCTTTGAAGATTCCGCGATAAGTCGCGGCGGTCGCCTCGCTTCGAATATACTGAACGTCACCGCCCAGACCTGCGAAGTCTTGGGTCACCGAGAAGTCAAAGCCGCCTGTTGGGGCGATCGGATCGTTCCGGCGATCCCAGTTGAAAGAGTATCCGACCAAGGAGGTAATGTCTGATCGTTCCGCCTGACACGACGCATCTCTGTTCACGACTGCCGAGGAACAGAAATCCACCAGCCGCTGACCGGGTTCCAGGTCTGATTCATTCACGATGCGAACGGAGCCATCATCACCCTGCACGAAGGTGAGCTGAACGACGCCGTTCTCATCGATGATGACATTACGGTCGAGCAAGTTGATTTCATCGGTCTGCAAGCGATACCGCAATTGAAGGCCGGTATTTTCGCTGACCGGAAATCCGAAGTTCAGACCACCACCGATCGTTTCAGACTCGAACCCGGAAAAGTCCAGGAAGTCGGATCGTGTGGAGTAGAGTTCGATGCCCGCCGAAAGGTTACGATCGAGGAATCGAGGCTCCTGGAAACGCACGTCAATCAATTGCTGACGATCCGAAGCGGAAATCCGACCGACAAAGGTTTGTCCGCGACCGCGGAGGTTTCTTTGCGTCACGCTCAGATCAAGCAGGAAGGCATCGACGGACGAGAAACCAGCCGCAAAAGACAGCTCACCGGTTGCCGTTTCAGAAACATCGATATCGACGATGGTCCGATCCGCACGCGAGCCAGCCCGCTCCGTGATCTCAACTTCCTCGAAATACCCAAGCGCCCGAACCCGGTTGCGCGAGCGGTCGAGAAGCACGCGGTTAAAGGCATCGCCTTCAGCGACGCGCAATTCGCGACGGATGACGCGATCGAGAGTCTGGGTGTTGCCGTTAATATTGATGCGCTCGATATAGACACGTGGACCTTCATCGATGGCAAACGTGACGTTGACCTTTCGTGTCTCAGGATCTGCTTCAAGGCGCGGCGTGATATCAACAAAGGCGTAGCCTGCAATGCCGGCAGCGTAAGTCAGCGTATCAATCGTATCTTCGATTGCATCGCCGCGGAACAAGTCACCATCCCGGAACGGCACGGCCAGCTTCAATCCTTCGGCGCTTAACTTGTCCAGAGCGGTTTCGACTTCGATTTCGCCGAACGTATACTGGTCACCCTCTTCGATGGTGTAGGTGATATAAAAGTCTTCTCGATCCGGCGTCAGATCAGCAACCGCACTGATCACGCGAAAATCGTAATAGCCACGGTTTTGATAGAATTCCCGCAGCAATTCCCGGTCATACTCGAGACGACCAGGATCATAATTATCGTTTGAGCTGAAGAACCGCCACCAGCGTGATTGCTTGGTCACAACCTCACTGCGCAAGCGCCGGTCTGAAAAGTCTTCATTGCCGATAAAGTTGATCGCCCGCACCCCGGTCACGGGGCCTTCATTCATGACAAAAACCAGGTCGACCCTGTTCTGATCAAGCGGCTTATACTGCGGCTCAACGGTTGCAGAAAAGCGCCCAGACTGGCGATAAAGCTCCAAAATTCGTTGGACATCCGCCTGCACGCGCGCTGCGGTAAAAATGCCGCGCGGCGCCGCTTGGACCTCTTCCCGCAACTTATCATCATTAAGCGCGCTGTTCCCTTCGAACAAAACGCGGTTGATAATCGGGTTCTCAACCACCCGGACAATCAGGTCGGACCCCGCCTTGTCAAAGCTCGCATCGGCAAACAATCCGGTCGCGAACAGGGTTTTCAAAGACAAATCGATCCGTGCTGGATCAAACGCATCTCCTGGTGCAACCAGCAAATACGATTGCACCGTACGGTCTTCGATCCGCTGGTTACCTTCAATTCTAATCTGGCGAATAGTTTCATTCGCTTGCGCTTCGGATTGCATCACCGGAATATCGGTGGCAACCATGGCGCTTGTCGCCATTAATGCAGCAGCCAGAACTTTACGCATCGATCCCTCGATCCTCCATGGCACAGGCGATTACCCGCCCGTTGACCTGCTAAACAGGCCGGTTTCCAGTACGTCACCCCAGGTGATGAAAACAAACATGGTCAATAGCAGACCAAGCCCCGCCATCAATGCCACTTCCTGCACCTTTTCTGGCAACATTTTGCCAGTTGCTGCTTCATAAGCATTGAAAACGAGATGTCCTCCATCAAGAACAGGCAGCGGCAATAAATTGAAGAAGCCGATCCCGATAGATATCAACGCGCAGAGTTGCAGGACGGACCATGCTAAGGCACTTACGCGCGTTGTCAGAGGGACGCTTTCTGCGCCCATGGTTTGATTGACGATCCGTCGTCCGGCATCACCAATCGCGACGGGGCCGCTCATCAACCCCAACGGTTCTTTGCCGGTTATGATCCGACCTAACATATAAACCGTGTGCTCAACTGTACTGCGAGTCTCGATCATCCCCATGCCGACCGCCTGAATAGGCCCAAACCGACGATATTCTAGCGACTCAAGATCTGGGGCGGGTATAACGCCGATCGTGCCCTGGGGAACGACCTGACCGAGTTGATTCTCGCGAACAACCCGCCGGGGTGTGACCACCAGTGTCTGCGTTTCGCCGCCGCGCTCAATCACAAAGTCCAATGGGCGCCCGGACGACATGGTCGTGATCACGATCATATCCGAAATTTCTCGAATGGGTGATCCATCCACGGACCGGATAACATCCCCGGCCAGCATTCCAGCTTCGGCTGCAGGATAGCCATCATTCACCTGATAGGCATAAACATCATATTGCTCGGTTCCGCGAACCCCAAAGAAAATGGCGAATAGGAAAATCGCCAAGACGAAGTTCGCGATCGGACCAGCCAGAGCCACCACGGAACGCGCGCCGACGCTGAGTTCCCCATAAGGCTTGCCAATCGGACCTGCTTCAACTTTGCCAACATCGCCCGGCATCTGGCTCTCACCAACGAATTTGACGAAGCCGCCAAGCGGAATCCAATTCACTCTCCACCGCGTATTGTTGCGATCTTTGCGTTCGTAGATGGATTTTCCGAACCCGATTGAGAAGCTCTCAACCGCGGCACCATACCAGCGGCCCGCAATATAGTGGCCAAGCTCGTGTATGATCACGACCACGCCCAGCAGAAATGCCAGGCAAATCAGAAAAATCGGGCCCTGCGCCAGAATCTCCGTCAAGCTGTTCGCTCCTGCGTCTGGCTTCCAACCTCATTTAGAAGTTCGCCGGTTAGTCTTTTGGCCTCAGCCTCGATCGCCAGGATAGCTCCCAAATTATCGCAATCCTGACAAGCCATTGGTCCAGTTAGAAACCGTTCTAATGCAGTTTCCACAATCGAGCTTATGTCGAGGAATCGACATTGGCCCGCAAGAAATGCAGCTACGGCCCCTTCATTAGCGCAATTTAATACAATCGGCGCGCCATTGCCGGCTCTCAAAGCGGCCCGCGAGAGGTTCACTGCCGGGAAGGTTTGGGTATCCAACGCTTCGAAAT